>DATCUL010000301.1:0-32569 GCA_036567405.1 Methyloversatilis sp.
CTCTCCGCCAAGCATCAAGCAATCAAGCGCCCCTCAGGGCGCTTTTTTGTTTCCGGGCTACTTTCCGGTCAGTGCCTTCTTCGCGTCCAAGCCTGCGCCGCGATTCACGAATCGGGTCGTGAACGACTTCGCGACATCGATTTCGCCCGGTTTGAGCAGGCCGGCCTTCACCATCTTGTCGTGGAAATCCCTGATTCTTGATTCGCTGAGCGCGCCGACGCCCTTGGTCAGGGTGTCGCCGGAGTCGACGATGCCGTACTCCTTCATCTTCCGTACCGAGAAGTCGAGCAGGTCGTCGGTCATGTCCGGATTGGCCTTCCTGATCAGCGCATTGGCGGCGCGGTTGTCGCCATACAGGTAAGAGACCCAGCCCCGCGCCGAGGCGTCGACGAAGCACTGCACGACCTGCGGCTTCTTCTCCACCAGTTCCTGCCGGGTTTCCACGGTGTTCGAGTAGGTGCTCCAGCCGTAATCCGCCAGCAGGAAGAACTTGGCCGGCGTTCCTGTCTCCTTCTCGTAGCTGTAGGCCTCGGAGGTGAGCAGGCCCTGTTGCGCTGACTTCCTGTTGGCGAGGAAGGGCGCGAGCGAGAAGTTGTAGGGTCTGACTTGTTCCTCGCGGAAGCCGTGCTGCGACTTCATCCACTGGTAGAAGCCGGACAGCGAGTAGGCGGAGATGAACAGCACCGGCGCTCTGGCAAGATCCTCGAAGCGCTCGTAGCCCTGCCCGGGATGCGCCAGCATGCCCTGCGGATCCTTCTGGAAGTGGGCGGCCACGACGACGGTCGGGATCTTCTGCCTGACCATGTCGAAGGCCTGCAGCAGGTTGCCGCCCAGCAGGAAGTCGATCTTGCCGACCGGCAGCAAGGGCCGGTTGTTGGTGGATGGGCCGCCCATCACGATGTCGACGTCCAGACCGCATTTCCGGTAGCTGCCGTCGGCCAGCGCCTGGTAGTAGCCGCCGTGTTCTGCCTGCGCCTTCCAGTTGGTGGCGAACACCACCTTCTCCAGTGCCTGCGCCGGACATGCGGCGGCCAGCAGTACCAGCGCGAACGAAGTGATCAGCAGGCGTGCTCGCATGTCGTGGGGTCCGCAGCGGATGGAGCTACGATTCTATCTGCGTTCCGGCAACTGGCTTTCGTGCCAGTGGCCAATCAGCTTCCGGGTCAGGATGTTCAGTGCGAGGAAGATGGCGATGCCGGTCACCGAGATCAGCGCGAGTGCGGCGAACATGCGCGCCACGTTGAGCCGGAACGACGCTTCCAGTATGCGCCAGGCGAGGCCGGATTCCTGGCCCGCGGTGCCGGCGGTGAATTCGGCGATCACGGCGCCGATCAGGCTCAGCCCGCCGGCGATGCGCAGGCCGGCCAGAAAGTAGGGCAGGGCCGACGGTGCGAGCAGCAGACGCAGCCGCTGCCAGCGCGTGGCGCCGTACAGCGTGAACAGGTCCTGCAGGTTGCGGTCGGCACTGCGCAGGCCGGTCACCGTGTTGGACAGCACCGGAAAGAAGGCGACGATCCACGCGCACAGCAGCAGCGCACTGAGCGTGTTCGGCGCGTAGATCAGGATCAGCGGCGCGATGGCGATGATGGGGGTGACCTGCAGGATGATCGCGAACGGAAACAGCGAACGTTCGATCCAGCGGTTCAATGTGAACAGGAAGGCCAGGCCGACACCGCCAACGACCGATGCCAGCAGCGCCAGGACGGTGATCTTCAGCGTGATCAGCCAGGCCGGCCACAGCGTGTCCCAGTCCGTGACCAGCGTCCGGGCGATCAGGCTGGGCGCCGGCAGGATGTAGGCGGGGAGGCCGCGCCAGCGCACGATCCCCTCCCAGGCGCACAGTGCAAGCAGTGCGACCAGCACCGGCATCACCCGGTCGGCGGTCTGCCGACGGCGCAGGCCGGCGGTTGCAGCGGTTTCAGGCATCCGGTACCCCGGCTCGTGCGAGTGCATCCGTCACCGCGCGGCAATGTGCGCTGTACGCCGCGGACAGCCTGTATTCGCGGTCGCGCGGGCAAGGAGGGGCGACGTGCAGATCGGCCACGATGCGGCCGGGACGCGCAGCCATCACCGCCACCCGGTTCGACAGGTAGACCGCCTCGTAGATCGAATGGGTGACGAACACGACCGTCCAGTGCTGCCCTGACCACAGCTCGAGCAGATCGTCGTTGAGCCGGTGCCGGGTCATGTCGTCGAGCGCGGCGAAGGGTTCGTCCATCAGCAGCAAGGTCGGACGGGTGACCAGGGCACGCGCGATCGACACGCGCATCTTCATGCCGCCCGACAGTTCGCGCGGATACGCATGCCGGAAGTCGGACAGTCCCACCATTTCGAGCGCCTGTTCGACCTGCGGCCTGGCCTCGGCGGGCGACAGACCCTTCAGGCGCAGTGGCAGATGGACATTGTCGAACACGCGTGCCCAGGGCATCAGCGTCGGTTCCTGGAACACGAAGCCGATCTCGGGGACGTCGCCGGTGCTGCCGGAAACCGTGGCAACGCTGCCCGCCGACGGCGCCATCAGCCCGGCGATCAGGCGCAGCAGGGTGCTCTTGCCGCACCCCGACGGACCCACGAGACTCAGGAATTCATGCTGCCCGACCGACAGGTTGACGCCTTCGAGCGCGACCGTGCCATTGGGGTAGGACAGCGCGGCGTCGCGTATCTCGATCAGCGGTGCCGCCTGCGGGCCCATGCCGGCTAGGCTCACGGCGTCTGCGACCGGGCGTCGGCAGGTGCGACGAGGTGAAATGTGCTGATGGCTGCCGAGCGGACGAGTGCGGACATGCCGCGATTATATGGGCGGCCCGGGGCAGTTACATTGCGTCGCCGGATTCACGCGGCGCTCGGACCGGAGCTGGTGACGTCGTTGCCGGTGAGTACCACCATCCGGTTTCGTCCGCCCTGCTTGGCCCGGTAGAGCGCCTTGTCGGCCAGTATCAGCAGCGATGAAAAATCCTTGCTCGACGGGCTGATTTCGCTGATTCCCACACTCAGCGTATAAGGCGCCGGCTGGCCGTCGATCTCGGGTGGGCTGGCCGCAATCCGTTCCATCAGGCGCTCGGCGAAGGCGCATGCGCCATCCAGACTGGTGTGCGGCAGAAGCACGGCGAATTCCTCGCCGCCGATGCGGCCAGCCGAGTCCGAGTCGCGCAGCAGGCCGGACAGCACGAGGGCGAAGCTGCGCAGTACCGCATCGCCACCGGCATGGCCATAGTGATCGTTGAAGGACTTGAAGTTGTCCAGATCAACCATCAGTACGGCCAGAGGCGTTTCATAGCGTTGCGCCCGGGCGAATTCCTCCTCGGCCGTCTCGAAGAAGTGGCGCCGGTTCGGCAGGCCGGTCAGCGCATCCGTATTGGCAAGGATGCGTATCGCTTCCTCGGCCAGCTTGATCGCGGTGATGTTCTCGTGACTGACCAGCACGCGCTCGCGCTGCGGGTCCATCGGCGTCACCTTCATGCTGAACCACTGTCTTTCGGCCGGGCTGTGGCAGGGATAGTCCATCTGGAACAGCGACGAGCGTCCCAGCATGACCGACAGGACGCCCTCGCAGGCCTTGGCTGCCAGAGACTTGTCCGGGCCGCCGACGCGGGACAGCGCGTCGAGATAGTTCACGCCGAGAAAGGTCACGTCGCCGGGGTACTCGCTGCGCTGGGCGAATTTCCGCCAGCTGGCATTGGTTTCGACAATCTGCCCGCGCTTGTCGAGTACCGCGACGTGGGCCGTCATCGCGTCCAGTGCGGCTGTCTTGAGCTTGCGGTCGGCTTCGAGTTCGCTTTCGAGCCGCTGCCGGTCGGTGATGTCGATGAACATCACGACGATCTGCTTGAAGCGTGACGAGGTGTCGAACTCGGGGTAGGCGTGCACCAGTACCCAGATCCGTTCGGCATCGTCAGGGTGCAGGATGCTGAGCACGAGATCCTTCATCTCCCGGCCGGACATCAGTACCCGCCGCACCAGATCGGTGTCCGGAGACAGCGTGTTGCCATGTTCGTCGGAAAATTCGCATCCGATGTCGGCCACCTTCAGTCCGGCCACCGTAAGAGCATCCAGACGCAGCATGCGCGATGCTTCCGGATTGGCGTAAAGGATGCGCGCATCCGGTGCGCAGATCAGGATGCCTGCGTGCAGGTTGTGCATCAGCAGCCGGTGCCGCAGCTCGCTGTCGGCGAGCGCGGTCTGTGCCATGCGCCGGTCGTGGATGTCCTCGATCACCGCTATGAAGTGCGATGGCACGTTTCCGTCGTCGTACAGCAGCGACACGGTGAGCCTCGCCCAAGCACTCTGGCCGTCCTTGTGCAGATAGCGCTTTTCCATTGAATAGCTGGAAATGTCGCGACGCAGCAGCTGTTCCATGTACTGCAGATCGGTCTGCAGATCGTCCGGATGGGTGATGTCCTGGAAGGTCCGGTCGCGAAGTTCGTCTTCGGTGTAGCCGAGGATGTCGCACAGCTTGCCGTTGACCCGTTCCCAGCGTCCGTTCAGATCGAGCACGGCGATGCCGACCGCAGCCTGCTCGAACGTCCCGCGGAAGCGCAGTTCGCTGTCGCGCAGCGCCTGCTCGATGTAGCGCCGGTGCGAGATGTTGCGGACGATGCCGAGCACGGCGCGCCGTCCGCCGAAAGTGATGCGGTTTGCGTTCAGCTCGACCGGCAGCGAACCCTGGCCACCCTTGCACAGCATCCGGAGCTCGTAGCTGTTCAGTGGTTCTTCGCCTTCGCCGATTCGCTGGCGGAAGCGCTCATTCCATATGTCAATGAATTCCGGTGCCACCACGGCCTCGAATCCGAGGCCGACGAATTCGTCGTGGCTGTAGCCCAGCATGCGGTGCATTGCCGGGTTGGCGAATACGAAACGATAGTCCTGTGCAACGATGACGCCGTCCGTCATCTTGTCGAGCAGGGTTCGAAAGATGGAACCGTCCCCTACCGGGACTTGCCCGATCAAGGCACCCTCTGGCTGACCATCGTTCTGCAAAGGCATCTCCCCGGAGTCCGGATGATTGATGCTGCTGCTGCGGTGCTGGAAGACGTCGTCGATGCCCGGCTCACTTCAAGCGGGCATCGGGAGCACGGTTCATGTGTCCGGCGTCTGCATTCTGCGCCAACTTGATACATGACAGAACACAGGAACGGTCGTTACGACAGAAGTTTTCCTCCCGCCAACATTACCTTTTTGAAGGTGCTGCCCATGGTGTCAGGTCAACATCCGTCTTTGCATGAATACTGAGGTGTTGCCTCGGCGACGTGGCTGCAGAAACCATGACAACGCGCCAAAGAACCAGTTTAAATGTGTTGATTTCCGGGCTTCGTATCCCGCCATGTACCTGAATGAATTTAACTTTTGAAGTCTTTCAGGCGAGGGCGACTCAAGCCGGACGGAAGATGCGCCGATGCTCGGATGATGGGTTCCGGATGCGCTGGATGTGCGCTGCGGTGGCAAAAAGAATGAAATGCGGACCCTTCGATCTCCGCCGGGTCCGTTCTGCAGGAAGCCGCAAACCGCGTGACTTTGCGCCGGGATGCGGTCAATGCGCTACGCTTGACGCATTCGCATCTGTATTCCGGGAGTCTGGGCATGGCCAAACATCAGAAGACGTTTCAGCTGTCGATCCGCGAGATCGATCTGATTGAGGACGCGGTGCGCGAGAAGATAGGCATTCTCGCGCATGTGGTCCTCACCAGTGGCGACGCGCAGAGCGCCGAAAGCCGTACCAACGATGAACTGATCCGCGAATTGTCGGATCTGCTCGGCAGCCTGCACAATCAGAAAATCTTCTACAGTCAGGTGAACCGCACCGGCGTACCGGGAGGCTGAGCGGCAGGCGGCGGGACGCTGGTCGGCGGGCGTATTGCGCGGCGACGACCGAGGTCAGCAGTCCTCGTCAGCCTGTACGCATTCGCCTGTGGTATGCAGGTGCATGATGTGCCAGCCATGCGCATGTGCATGCGCTTCGAGTGTCGGATCGGGGTCCACAGCAACCGGATTGCTGACCCGGTTGAGCAGTGGCAGATCGTTCAGCGAGTCGCTGTAGAAGGTTGTCCTGCGGAAGCTGCCGAGATACAACCCCAGTTCTTCCAGCCAGCGTTCGACACGCTCGATCTTGCCTTCGCGGAAGGCCGGCGTGCCGCGTGGCTTGCCGGTGAATTCGCCATCCTGCTGTGCCGGAATGGTGGCAACCAGATGCGGGATGTCGAGTTCGCGGGCGATCGGTCCGGTGATGAAACTGTTGGTGGCTGTCACGATGGCGCACAGCGCACCGGTTTCCAGGTGACCGTTGACCAGGGCGCGCGCGCCGTCCGACAGGCGAGGGCGGATCTGCTTGGTCATGAATTCCGCGTGCCAGGTGTCGAGTTCGGCTCGACTGTGGCGAGCCAGTGGCGCCAGCTGGAAATTCAGGAATTCGTGAATGTCCAGCGTGCCCGCCCTGTACTGGTCGTAGAAGGCGGCATTGCGCGCTTCGTACAGCTCGCGGTCCAGTACGCCCTTCGAAATCAGGAATTGCGCCCATTCGAAGTCGGAGTCGCCTGCCAGCAGTGTGTTGTCGAGGTCGAAAAGTACCAGTTCCATGTCGAAAATCCGTGTCAGATCAATCGTGCCTGCATGACTTCGCGCAGCAGTGGCAGGGTTATCGGCCGCTGGCGGGTCAGCGAATGTTCGTCGAGCAGGTCGAGTATGCCCAGCAGCGAGCGGATGTCGCGCCGGCCGTGGCGCAGCAGGTAATCGAATACCTCCGCATCGACCTTCATGCCGCGCGCGCCGGCATGGGCGTGCAGCAGTTCCTTCCGCTCTTCGTCGTGCAGCGGCTGGATGCAGAAGGACAGCATCTGGCCGATACGCGTGCGCAGATCCTCCCGCTGAGGCAGGTCGCGCGGTGCGCTGTTGCCGGCTGCCACCGGCGTGATGCCGCGGGCGGCAGCAAGGTTGATGGCGCGGAACAGGCCGATCTGGGCCATCGGTTCCAGCAGATGGACATCGTCGAACAGCCACAGTTTCGCGTGGGTCGCCTCCAGCGCTGCGATCAGCGTGTCGGACGGCGTGTTGTTGATCTGTTCGGCATCGAGATACAGGCCGCGCGCCCTCGCCTGGGCAGCCAGCGCGCGCAGCAGGTGAGTACGCCCGCTGCCGATTTCGCCCCACAGGTAGGTGGCCGTGGTGGCCTGATCGGCCGCCATCGCACGCAGGTGATTCAGCAGTTCGCGATTGGCACCGGCGATGAAGTTGTTCAGGCTGGGTGACGCGATCGGGCGGATGTCGAGCAGCAGCTGGCGCATCATTCGATCAGCTTCGGGCCGTCGCCCTGATAGAGCTGGCTCGCGAGGTAGTGACGGCGCAGTTCGCGCAGACCGACGAGCAGGGCTGCCGACGCGGGCAGTGCGAGCAGGATGCCGACGAAGCCGAACAGCTGTCCGAAGGCCATCAGTGCAAAAATCACCGCCAGCGGGTGCAGGCCGATGCGTTCGCCGACCAGCCACGGCGTCAGCACGAAGCTTTCCAGCAGCTGACCCAGACCATAGACGATGCCGACGCCGATCACCGGTTCCCAGCCGTTGAACTGCAGGGCAGCCACCAGCAGCGACAGCAGCAGTCCGGTCGAGTAGCCGACATAGGGGATGAAACCCAGCAGTCCCGACAGCAGGCCCAGCGGCAGCGCATAGTCGATGCCGGCGATCCACAGTCCGGCGCAATAGAACAGCGCGAGCGCGGCCATGACCGACAGCTGGCCGCGCAGGAATTCCGCCAGTACCGCATCGATTTCGTCCACCAGCGCCAGCGCACGTGCCAGCCACGGGCGCGGAACGAAGCTGCTCACGCGCTGGCGCAGGTCCTGCCAGTCGCGCAGCAGATAGAACATGACAACCGGCGTCAGCAGCACGTTGGCGATCACGCCGGCAATGACGGCGCCCTGGCTGGTGACGTATTCGAAGGCCAGCACCAGATAGTCCTGCGCGCTCGACCAGTTCTTGGTGACGAAGCGGCGCAGGCTGTCGATGTCGAGCTGCAGTTCGACGCCCAGGTGTTTGTGCACCCACGGTACGAACTGCTGCTGGGCCGCCGTCAGATACCCGGGCAGACGTTCCAGCAGGGTGCGCACTTCCTGCTGGATGACCGGAACCAGGATGAGGACGAGTCCGACGACCAGGCTGATCACCAGCAGGATCACCAGTACGACCGCCAGCGAGCGCGGCGCGCCCCGGTCACACAGCCGGGCGACCAGCGGTTCGAAAATGTAGGCCAGCACCAGACCGAGCATGAAGGGCGACAATGCCGGCCCGAGCAGCCAGAACAGCGCCGCGAAGGCCAGAGCGACGCCGGCCCATAGCAGGGTTTGCTTGTGGTTGATGCCGGGAGAGATCATGGCGCGTTGCAGGCAGGGGTAGAATGCGCACCCTTGTACCCCGGTGCGCTGGTGCAGTGCGAAAACGGCCCCGAGTGTAGCAAGTTTCCGTTCCGACCTTCCCTATTCCCGGCGCCGTGCGCCCCGAAATGTCATGACATCATCCAAGGATTCCAGAGCTCCCCTCAGTTACGCCGCTGCCGGTGTGGACATCGACGCCGGTGACGCGCTGGTCGAGCGCATCAAGCCGCTGGCCAAACGCACCATGCGTCCCGAAGTGCTGGGCGGCATCGGCGGTTTCGGTGCGCTGTTCGAGGTGTCCAGGAATTACCGGGAACCGGTGCTGGTGTCCGGTACCGACGGCGTCGGCACCAAGCTCAAGCTCGCCTTTCAGCTCGATGGCCACGATACGGTCGGCCAGGATCTGGTCGCGATGAGCGTGAACGACATTCTTGTCCAGGGTGCCGAGCCGGTCTTCTTCCTGGACTACTTCGCCTGCGGCAAGCTCGACGTCGATACCGCAGCCCGCGTCGTCGGCGGCATTGCGCGTGGTTGCGAATTGGCCGGCTGTGCGCTGATCGGTGGCGAGACGGCCGAAATGCCCGGCATGTATCCGGCCGGCGAATACGATCTCGCCGGTTTCGCCGTCGGCATCGCCGAGAAAAGTTCGCTGATCACGGGTGAAACGATTGCTGAAGGCGATGTCGTTCTCGGTCTGGCGTCCAGTGGCGCGCATTCGAACGGCTATTCGCTGCTGCGCAAGATACTTGAGCGCGACGCGCCCGACCTGTCAGCCGATTTCCACGGCCGAACCCTGCGCGAAACCGTACTGGAACCGACCCGTATCTATGTGAAGTCGCTGCTTGCGCTGATGAAGGACGCGCCGGGTCTGGTGAAGGGCATGGCCCACATCACCGGTGGCGGTCTGCTCGACAACGTGCCGCGCGTGCTGCCGGCTGGCCTGTCGGCACATATCGACGCGGCTTCGTGGACGCTGCCGCCGTTGTTCGCCTGGTTGCGTGAAGCGGGCAACGTGGCCGAACAGGAAATGTACCGGGTATTCAATTGCGGCATCGGCATGGTGGTCATCGTGTCGCCGGCCGATGCGGAACGGGCAATGAAGTCGCTCGCCGACAGTGGTGAAACCGTCTATCGGATTGGCCGCATCGAGCGCTGTGCCGATGGCGAAGCTCAAACGATCGTGCGCTGAACCCGTGCCGCAGCGCTGAAGATACGGCGCTGAAAACAAAAAACCCGCCAGCGGCGGGTTTTTTGTCGCGGCCCGAACCTTGCCGTTGAAGCAGGTTCGAGCGGCCGGAAGCCTTACTTGAGCTTCGTTTCCTTGTAGATCACGTGCTTGCGTGCCTTAGGATCGAATTTCATGATTTCCATCTTTTCCGGCTTGGTGCGCTTGTTCTTCGTGGTCGTGTAGAAATGACCGGTGCCGGCAGTGGATTCCAGCTTGATCTTGTCGCGTCCGCCCTTGGCCATGACGTCTTCCCTTCCTGTCTATGCCGGCTGAGCCGGAATTAAATCTTCTCGCCGCGAGCACGAATCTCGGCGAGTACGGTTTCGATACCCTTCTTGTCGATCGTACGCAGGCCCTTCGTGCTCACACGCAGGCTGACGAAACGACCTTCGGACTCCAGCCAGAACCGGCGTTGCTGGAGATTGGGCAGGAAGCGGCGCTTGGTTTTGTTGTTTGCATGGGAAACGTTGTTACCCACCATCGGCGACTTCCCGGTAACTTGGCAAACGCGGGACATGTTCTGGCTCCAGAAGCGGAAAAGCTCGCGATTATAGCGGACTGATCCGGATTTGTTCAAGTTTTTCAGAGCAAACCCCGTTCGGCGAACGAGCAGGTCGTGCCGCCGCCGACGATCACATGATCGAGTACGCGCACATCGACCAGCGCCAGTGCCTGCTTCAGCGACTGTGTCAGGAAGTCGTCCGCGCGTGAAGGTTCGGCAAGGCCGGACGGATGGTTGTGCGCCAGAATCACTGCGGCCGCGTTGTGTGCCAGCGCGAGTTTCACGACCTCGCGCGGATAGACGCTGGTCTGTGTCAGCGTGCCGCGGAACAGCTCGACCGACTTGAGCAGACGGTTCTGGGCGTCGAGCAGCAGCACCATGAATACTTCGTGTGCCAGTCCGTCCAGCCCGAGCTTCAACCAGCTGCGCACGGCGTCCGGCGAGTTAATCGCGTCGCGCTCTCTCAATTGCTCGCCCAGCGCCCGGCGCGCGAGTTCGAAGGTCGCCTTCAGCTGCACCGATTTGGCGACGCCCATGCCCTTGACCCGGCACAACTCGTCGATCGGTGCGTTGCCGAGCCGGACCACGCTGTGGTCGAAGTGTGCGAGCAGGTCGCGCGCCAGATCGACCGCAGACTTGCCGCTCACGCCGACGCGCAGGAAGATGGCCAGCAACTCGGCCGGGGACAGCGCTTCGGCGCCATGTGCCAGCAGACGCTCGCGCGGGCGCTGATCGCTGCTCCAGTCCTTGATCGCCATCGCGTTACAATCCGTGGTCAAGTTGCTCCAGGATACTACATTGTCATGAAATCGACCTCCGAGCTGTCCGGTCGTTCCATCCTGCTGGGCGTCAGTGGCGGTGTGGCGGCCTACAAGGCAGCAGAACTGGCCCGCCTGCTGGTCAAGGCGGGCGCCCGTGTGCGCGTCGTCATGACCGAAGCTGCCGGGCATTTCGTTGGCGCCGCCACCTTCCAGGCCATTACTGGCGAGCCGGTGTGGAATGACCTGTGGGATGCGCGTATGCCGAACGGCATGACGCATATAGACCTGACGCGCGATGCGCAGCTGGTATTGATCGCACCGGCGACCGCCGACTGCATCGCCCGGCTTGCACAGGGACGGGCGGACGACCTCCTGAGTACGCTCTGTCTGGCGCGCGATGCGTCGTGCGCGCTGATGGTGGCGCCGGCGATGAACCGTCAGATGTGGGAACACCCGGCGACCCGGCGCAATGTTCGGCAGCTGGCCGATGATGGTGCGCAGATCGTCGGTCCAGCGGAGGGCGAACAGGCGTGCGGAGAAGTCGGGCAGGGCCGGATGGAAGAGCCGGCCGTACTGTTCGAATCGGTCCTTGCGCATTTCACTCTGAAGTCGCTGGCCGGCAGGCGTTTCCTGATCACCGCCGGCCCGACCGCCGAGGCCATCGACCCGGTGCGGGTGATCACGAACCTGAGTTCCGGACGCATGGGCTATGCCCTGGCCAGCGAAGCGGCTCGTGCCGGCGCGCAGGTGACGCTGGTCAGCGGGCCGACGGCGCTGGCAACGCCTGCCGGTGTCGACCGCGTCGATGTGCTCAGCGCCGGTGACATGCATGCAGCGGTGCTGCAGAACCTGGGCGCCTGCGATGTCTTCATTTCGGTGGCAGCCGTGGCTGACTACCGGCCACTTGCCGCGAGTGATCGCAAGATAAAGAAGAACGCCGACACGCTGACACTGGAGCTGGTACGCAATACGGACATTCTCGCCGACGTGGCCGGGCGTCCGGATGCGCCGTTCTGCGTCGGGTTCGCGGCCGAGAGTCATGACCTGGACAGTTACGCCGAGGCCAAGCGGATCAACAAGAAGCTTCCGCTGGTGGTCGGCAATCTTGTCTCCGACGGACTTGGTGGTGACGACAACCAGGTCGTGCTGTACGACGCCAATGGCAGTCACCCGCTGCCGCGGGCGTCCAAGCCTGCGATTGCGCGCGCGATACTCGATCACCTGTCCCGACTGCTGAAGAATTGACCCAATCCATGACTACGCTTGACTATCGCATCCTCGACGCGCGCCTCAATGACGCGCCGCCTGCTTACGCGACGTGCGGCTCGGCGGGGCTCGACCTGCGGGCCTGCATCGACGCCACGCTGACCCTGAAGCCGGGACAGACCGTTCTCGTGCCCAGCGGCATCGCCATCCATCTCGCCGATCCCGGTCTTGCGGCCATGGTGCTGCCGCGCTCGGGGCTCGGGCACAAGCACGGCATCGTGCTCGGCAATCTGGTGGGGCTGATCGATTCCGACTATCAGGGACAAATTTTCGTGTCGTTGTGGAACCGCGGCGATACTGAATTTGTCCTTGAACCGATGGAACGGATTGCACAGCTTGTCGTGGTTCCGGTCGTGCAGGTTGCACTGCGACGGGTGGAGGCCTTCGAAACGTCAGAGCGTGGTGAAGGTGGCTTCGGATCTACAGGAAATCGTTGATTTGAAAACAGATCACCCGCTCCCTTCTTTTCGATGAAGGGCCGCGGTAAGCTTGCAAGATCCGGGAAAGTGCCAGCCAGAAGCAGACGCTTTCTCCCGGTCCGCCACAGGTCATGTAATCCTTTTGACCGGAAAGATCGTTTTTCAATGGCAATATCTATAAATCTATCGAGGAGAGGTGATTGTGATTCGTAAACATCTGGCGGCGGTTGTGCTTGCTTTGCTGGCTTCGTCCGCAATGGCCCAGGAAGCTGCACCGTACACCGTTGCCGAAGGCAACAAGGTTGACGCGAAGACCCTGAAAGGCTGGAAAACCTGGCGTCAGGCCGCGTGCGAACGCTGCCATGGTGCCAATCAGGAGGGCATGGTCGGCCCTGCATTGACCGAGTCGCTGAAGGTTCTCAGCAAGGATGACTTCACGAAGACGGTTCTCGATGGCCGCGCGGAAAAGGGCATGCCCCCGCACCCCTTCCTGAAGGGTGAAAAGATCGACGCGCTCTACAGTTTCCTGAAAGGCCGGTCGGACGGAAAGATCGCGCCGGGCAAGGTCTTCGGAATGGATGAGTGATCTGCCGAACCTGCCGCAACAGTCGTACCAGGCCCGCTTCAGCGGGCTTTTTTTCGCATGCGCCCGATCTGGGTCGATGGGTGGCCGGCAAATAAAAACGGCACCCTTTTGAGGTGCCGTCCGAGAGGCTGCTGGGGGTAGGCTCAGTCCATGCGTTCGTAAGCCGGCAGCGTCAGAAAGTCAGCAAGTTCGGTCGCCACGCACATGTCGCCGAACAGGTTGGCGGCACGCACGTAAGTATCCTTGTAGCCGGCGCCAAGCAGCGCGCGGATCTTGTCCAGTTCCTGCGGAATCAGCGAGCGCACCATGTCAGCGGTCACCTTGCGGCCGTCATCGAGCACGCCCTTCGGGCTGCGGATCCACGACCACACCTGAGCGCGGCTGATTTCGGCCGTCGCGGCGTCCTCCATCAGGCCGTGGATGGGCACACAACCATTGCCGTCCATCCATGCGCCGAGGTAGTGGATGCCGACATTGATGTTGGTGCGCAGGCCGGTTTCGGTGATCGGGCCTTCCGGGCGGAAATCCTGCAGGTCGGCCGCACCGTAGTTCACGTCCGGCAACTGCTTCTCAAGCTGGTTGGGCTTGTCGCCGAGAACGGCCACGAATTCCGCCATCGCCGCTTCGACCAGCCCCGGATGAGCAACCCAGCCACCGTCGTAACCATCGGTTGCGTCGCGACGCTTGTCGGCACGGATGCCGGCCATGGCCTTTTCATTGGCTTCCGGATCGTTCTTGTTCGGGATCAGGGCGCTCATGCCGCCGATGGCTGGTGCCCCGCGCTTGTGACAGGTCTTGATCAGCGACAGTGCGTAGGCGCGCATGAACGGCACCGTCATCAGGATCTTGCTGCGATCCGCGAGGCAGAAGTCGCGCTTGTTGCGGAACACCTTGATGCAGGAAAAGATGTAATCCCAGCGGCCAGCATTCAGACCGGCACTGTGTTCGCGCAATTCATAGAGGATTTCGTCCATCTCGAATGCCGCGTGCAGCGTCTCGATCAGTACCGTCGCCTTGATCGTGCCGCGCGGTACACCGAGTGCATCCTGGATCGCGATGAATATGTCATTCCAGAGCCGCGCTTCGCGGTGGCTCTGCATCTTGGGCAGATAGAAGAAGGGGCCTGCGCCGCGGGCAATCAGTTCCTTCGCGTTGTGGAAAAAGTACAGCGTGAAGTCGAACAGACCGCCAGATACGCGCTGGCCATCGATCAGCACATGCTTTTCGTCGAGGTGCCAGCCACGGGGACGTACCTGCAGCACGGCCACTTCGTCGTTGAGCTTGTAGGTCTTGCCCCCCTGTTCGACGCTGATGGTGCGGCGGATGGCGTCACGCAGATTTATCTGACCCCGAACCTGGTTGTCCCACGACGGCGCGTTCGAATCCTCGAAATCGCTCATGTAGCTGTCCGCGCCCGCATTCAGCGCATTGATGACCATCTTGCGCTCGGTGGGACCGGTGATTTCGATGCGGCGGCGCTCCAGCGCCTTCGGCAGAGCAGCGATCTTCCAGTCACCTTCGCGGATGTGGCGTGTTTCGGGCAGGAAGTCGAGCGGCGTGCCGGCGTCGAGTTCGGCTGCGCGTGCAACGCGGGCGGCCAGCGCTTCACGGCGACGTGGCTCGAACTGCCGGTGCAAGGTCGCCAGCAGGCTCAGTGCGTCATAGGTCAGGACAGACTGATATTCGGCACTCACCGGAGCGGTGATGGTCACGCCGTCGGGGAGGTCAAGGGAGGGATTCAGTTTTTGTGCGGATTCGGCAGTAGTCATGCGCAGGCGCTCCAACGGGCAATTCGTGAACCGGTTTGACGTGAGCGGAAATGCTACGTGCTCCGGACAGAAGGTGGCCGTCCCTCACACCCGAGCGATGACGGTGATTCCGTCATCAGGCAGGTGTGCCACCGTCGGCGGGTTGCGCATGAGTGGGCGGGAGGACCGAGATCTAACGTCCGATGCATCAGACCGGCTTGTGCCCGGCATGAATTGCTGCATCTGCACAAATACTAGACTTTCCTAATCTAATAGTTAAGATCCGCAGAAGTACACTTATCTTTTACTAAAAGTACAAAATGGATCGGTTCAAAGAGATTGAATCCTTTGTTTCTGTCGTAGCTCAGGGCAGTCTGTCGGCAGCGGCCAAACTGGAAGGCGTGCAGCCGGCCGTGATTGGTCGGCGCATGGACGCCCTGGAAGAGCGGTTGGGTGTCAAATTGATGCTGCGCACGACGCGCAAGCTCACGCTTACGCACGAAGGAAGCGCCTATCTCGAAGACTGTCAGCGCATCCTGAATGACATGGCAAGTGCCGACGCAGCGGTCGGTGCCGGTGGTGCGAGGGCGACCGGTCTGCTGCGTGTCAGCGCACCAGCCGGATTTGGCCGCAGGCACGTGGCGCCACTGGTGAAACGCTTCATGGGGCTGAATCCTGACGTGAAGATTTCGCTCGATCTGACCGACCGGATGGTCGATCTGGTAAATGAAAACGTGGACTGCGCGGTCCGGATCGGTAGCCTGCCCGATTCCAGCATGATCAGTATCAAATTGGGGGAAACGCGACGCGTGGTGGTGGCCAGTCCGGACTATCTCGCGCGCTACGGCAAGCCCGGCCATCCGTATGATCTGCTGCAGCATCGCTGTCTCGGCCTCGGGCCCAATAGGGCTCAGGCGCGCGGATGGAGCTTCACAGCCCATGGAGAACCCATCATGCTGCGCATTACACATCTGGTTGAGTGTAATGATGGGGCTGTATTGCGGGATTGGGCGCTCAGTGGTCTCGGATTGGCGTGGAGGTCGTACTGGGAGGTGCGGGAGGATCTCGCGTCGGGTGCGCTGGTCGAGGTTCTGACGGACTTTGCTGCGCCGCCTATCGGCATTTATGCGCTGTTCCCGCAGCGGCGACACCTGCCTCTGCGCGTCAGACTGTTCGTCGACCTGCTGAAGCTTACCTACGGAGATCTGGCCTACTGGGAATCGGGAGGGCGGTTCATTCCCGAATTGCCGCAGGCGGAGGACGACTGACCATCGTCCGACAATAAAAAAGCCACCCGGCGTCCGCCGGGTGGCTTTTTTGCGCCCGCTTGCGCGGGACGAGCGGTTCTTAGTGGAACTGCTCTTCTTCGGTCGAACCGGTCAGCGCGGTCACCGACGAATTGCCACCCTGAATGGTGGTGGTCACATCATCGAAGTAACCGGTACCGACTTCCTGCTGGTGCGACACGAAGGTGTAGCCGCGGTCGCGGGCAGCGAATTCCGGCTCCTGAACCTTCTCGACATAAGCCGACATGCCGCGGGCAACGTAGTCCTGTGCCAGATCGAACATGTGGTACCACATGTTGTGGATGCCGGCGAGCGTGATGAACTGGTACTTGTAGCCCATGGCACCCAGTTCGCGCTGGAACTTGGCGATGGTTGCGTCGTCCAGGTTCTTCTTCCAGTTGAACGACGGCGAGCAGTTGTAGGCCAGCAGCTTGCCCGGGAACTTGGCGTGGATCGCATCGGCAAAAGCCTTGGCGAAAGCCAGATCAGGCGTGCCGGTCTCGCACCAGATCAGGTCAGCATACGGTGCGTAGGCCAGACCACGCGAAATGGCCTGTTCCAGACCCTTCTTGGTCTTGTAGAAGCCTTCGTTGGTACGTTCGCCGGTAACGAAGGGCTTGTCGTTGTCGTCGCAATCGCTGGTCAGCAGGTCAGCTGCTTCGGCGTCGGTACGGGCCAGGATCAGGGTCGGCACGCCGCAAACGTCGGCAGCCAGGCGGGCTGCAATCAGCTTCTGCACAGCATCTTGCGTCGGAACCAGCACCTTGCCACCCATGTGGCCACACTTCTTGACCGATGCGAGCTGGTCTTCGAAATGCACGCCCGCTGCGCCTGCGCGGATCATGGCCTTCATCAGCTCGTGGGCGTTCAGCACGCCGCCAAAACCGGCTTCTGCGTCGGCCACGATTGGGGCGAAGTAATCGATGTAGCCCTTGTCGCCTGCGTGCACGCCCTTGGCATGCTGGATTTCGTCGGCGCGCTTGAAGCTGTTGTTGATGCGGGTCACGACCGTCGGGACCGAGTCAACCGGATACAGCGACTGGTCGGGATACATGGCTTCGTACGAATTGTTGTCGGCTGCGACTTGCCAGCCCGACAGGTAGATTGCCTTCACGCCGGCCTTCACCTGCTGCATGGCCTGACCACCGGTCAGCGCGCCCAGGCAGTTGATGAAAGGCTCGTTGTGGACCAGGTTCCACAGCTTTTCGGCGCCACGACGGGCCAGCGTGTATTCAACCGGGAACGAGCCGCGCAGACGATAGACGTCGGCGGCGGTGTAGCCACGCTTGATGCCTTTCCAGCGGGGATTCTCATCCCAATCCTTCTGAATCTTGGCGATTTCCTGATCTTTCGTGCTCATTGCTTATCCTCGAAGAAAAAAACAAACCTGATCGGCGGCCTCTGGTTTCTGCACGCCCTGATATTCATTGCAGCTTGACACCCGGGTCCGACGTCGTTGTCCGGACACATCCTCTCGGCCGACTTTGACTGATGTGGGCCGACGCACGAAACCCGCGTGGCCTGCAGTCGCGTGTGGCGGCGTGCAAACCGGGCGCCCGGGAAGCCGACTGTCGCATGAGATCAGCAAGCTATCGTGACGGAGCCAAGTATAAATAGGCTTGGGCAAAGCAACAAGGGGTCTTCTATAAGATATAAGAAATTGTGTTCTATTAATAATCAATGACTTGTGTTTATTTTGTCTTTGGAACGGAGAAAATATGCACAGATATGAAGAAAAAGTTGTGCGCTGCGCAAGTCAGGGGAGCGCACGGGCGCAGACGATGACCCCGTCGCTGTCCGCATAGAGGTAGTGTCCGGGTACAAAGTCGATGCCTCCGAACGTCACGACGACATCAGCCTGTCCTTCGTTGCGTTTCACTGTCTTCAGCGGGTGGGTTCCGAGCGCAAATACGCCCAGGTTCATCTGCCCGATGGCGGCGGAGTCGCGGATGCAGCCATATACGACTATGCCGGCCCAGTCGTTGTTTGCCGCAAGCAGGGCTATCTGGTCGCCCACCAGCGCGCGGCGCATCGATCCGCCCCCATCAACAACGAGTACCCGACCGTTGCCGGGTTGCTCCAGCGCTTTGCGCACGAGTCCGTTGTCCTCGAATAGCTTGAGTGTCGTTATCGGCCCGCCGAATGAGGCTTTGCCACCGTAGCTGCGGAACATCGGTGCGCATATGTGCAACTCGGATTCGAACTGGTCGCACAGGTCTGCAGTATGGATATCCATATCGTTTTCCTTATCGTCTGATCAAGAAATTCGGACAAAAAAAGAGGCGGCCCCGAAGGGCCGCCTCGATGGTGTGGTTCCGGTCAGGCCGGTGTGGCGAGTTCTTCCTCGTCGAACACCAGTTTCACCTTCTTTTCGGCATCGATATCGATAGTCACCTTGCCGCCGCTGACAAGCCGCCCGAACAACAGTTCGTCCGCCAAAGCAGAACGGATCGTGTCCTGAATCAGCCGCGCCATCGGGCGGGCACCCATCAATGGATCGAAACCGACTTCGGAAAGCCAGGTGCGCAGTGCATCGGCGAAGACGACTTCGACCTTCTTTTCCTGCAACTGGCCTTCGAGTTGCATCAGGAACTTGTCGACCACGCGCAGGATGATCTCGCGGTCCAGAGCGCGGAACGAGATGATGGCGTCAAGGCGGTTCCGGAACTCCGGTGTGAACAATCGCTTGATATCGACCATTTCGTCACCAGCCTCGCGCTCTGCGGTAAAGCCGATGACCGCCTTCTGCAGGGTCTCCTGTCCGGCATTCGTGGTCATGATGATCACCACATTGCGGAAGTCGGCCTGACGGCCGTTGTTGTCGGTCAATGTGCCGTGATCCATGACCTGCAGCAGGATATTGAAAATATCCGGATGCGCCTTCTCGATTTCATCGAGCAGCAGCACGGCATGCGGCTTCTTCGTCACGGCTTCGGTCAGCAATCCCCCCTGATCGAATCCCACGTAACCAGGAGGTGCGCCGATCAGGCGACTGACCGCGTGGCGCTCCATGTATTCCGACATATCGAATCGGATCAACTCGATGCCCATGCAGTATGCGAGCTGTCGGGCGACTTCTGTCTTTCCGACGCCTGTCGGGCCGCTGAACAGGAAGCTGCCGATGGGCTTGTGCGGATTGCCCAAGCCGGAGCGCGACATCTTGATTGCGGTCGCCAGCGCATCAATTGCATTGTCCTGCCCGAATACGACGTTCTTCAGATCGCGATCAAGATTCCGCAGTGCGGAGCGGTCGTCGTTCGATACGTGTTGCGATGGAACACGCGCAATCTTGGCGACGATTTCCTCGATTTCCGTCTTGCCTATCACCTTCTTCTGCTTGGATTTCGGCAATACGCGCTGAGCTGCGCCTGCTTCGTCAATCACGTCGATCGCCTTGTCGGGCAGATGACGGTCGTTAATGTAGCGGGCGGAGAGCTCGGCCGCCGACGAAAGTGCGGTTGCCGAATACTTGATGCCGTGATGCTGTTCGAAGCGCGATTTCAATCCCTTAAGGATGGATACGGTCTCTTCGACGCTGGGTTCATTCACATCGATCTTCTGGAAGCGACGCGACAGCGCGTGGTCCTTCTCGAATACACCGCGGTATTCGGTATAAGTCGTTGCACCGATGCATTTGAGCTGACCCGACGACAAGGCGGGCTTGAGCAGGTTGGAAGCGTCGAGTGTTCCACCCGACGCGGCACCCGCACCGATCAGAGTGTGAATCTCATCGATGAAAAGAATTGCGTTGGGATTTTCGAGCAGTTGCTTCAGTACCGACTTTAATCGTTGCTCGAAGTCACCCCGGTATTTGGTGCCGGCCAGCAAAGCACCCATGTCGAGCGCGTAGATGGTTGCGTCCGAAAGGATGTCCGGGACTCGCCCTTCGATGATGCGGCGAGCCAGCCCTTCGGCGATCGCCGTCTTGCCAACGCCGGCTTCACCGACGAGCAAGGGGTTGTTCTTGCGGCGACGGCAGAGTGTCTGAATCACGCGTTCCAGTTCAGTATCGCGCCCGATCAACGGGTCGATCTTCCCCATCAGCGCCTGCGCATTCAGGTTTTGCGTGAAGCTGTCCAGCGCACCTCCGGCCTGACCGCTTTCCTGTTCGTGTTCGCCTTGTTCGGTTTCAGGCTTGCTTGCGGCGGCCGGTTGCGCGGCCTTGGTGATGCCGTGTGAAATGAAGTTGACGATGTCCAGTCGCGTGACGCCCTGACGCTGCAGGAAGTACACCGCATGCGAGTCCTTCTCGCCAAAAATGGCGACCAGGACGTTGGCGCCCGTGACTTCCTTCTTGCCGGACGACTGGACGTGCAGGATCGCGCGCTGGATGACTCGCTGGAATCCGAGTGTCGGCTGCGTATCGATTTCTTCGCTGCCATCGACGACCGGAGTGTGTTCGTTGATGAAGGCCGAAAGCTCCTTGCGCAGGTCGTCAATATTAACTGCGCAGGCGCGCAAAACCTCAGCTGCTGACGGGTTGTCAAGCAGCGCGAGCAGGAGGTGTTCGACAGTGATGAATTCATGGCGCTTCTGTCGTGCCTCGACAAAGGCCATGTGAAGACTGACTTCGAGTTCCTGCGCGATCATTTCAGTTTTCCTCCATCACACACGCCAGCGGATGCTGATGCTGGCGGGCAAAGGTACTTACCTGTTCAACCTTGGAAGCTGCCATGTCCTTGGTGTAGATGCCGCAAACGCCGGCTCCTTCCGTGTGTACCTTGAGCATGACGCGCGTCGCCTGTTCCCGGCTCATGCCGAAAAATCGTTGGAGTACCCCAACCACGAAGTCCATGGGGGTGTAATCGTCATTCAGCACCATGACCTTGAACAGAGGTGGGGGCTTCGCCCGGGTCTTTTCAAGCTCAAGGAGCGATTCTTCCTGCTTGCGTGTAACCATGGCCTCATTCTAATCACAATCAAACTGTCTGCAACACGGTAATTCGACCGCTTCCCGCAGGCTTTTCCGGGCACGCTGCACACCCCGAAAACACTCATTGTCTACGGACTGTCCGACGGTCGTTGCACGAGCCCCCGCGGGAGGCCCGGTTTTGCCCGAAACGGCGCGCCACCGTCTTCCGTGGTGCAGCATGGAAACGTGTTGACCAGGTACTTTATCTGAGCTAAAAGCCGTTCTGTGTTTGTTTCAAGCTCTCGAGTGAACACAGTCCCTGACTGATGCAGAGTTCTGTAGCAGTGAGTAGTTCCCGGGTTGGCGAATCAGATCTTGAAGCACAAACATGTACGGGAGCTTCGGCTCATTTGAGAGGTTGAGAGGATAAGATCAATGGCAACTGGTACCGTGAAGTGGTTCAATGATTCCAAGGGTTATGGCTTCATCACCCCGGACGATGGCAGCGAAGATCTTTTCGCCCATTTTTCAGCAATCCAGATGGGTGGTTTCAAGACACTCAAGGAAGGCCAGAAGGTGAGTTTCGACGTGACCCAAGGGCCCAAAGGCAAGCAGGCCGCCAACATCCAGGCTGCTTGATCTTTTCCCAAGGATTCTGCACGTGAAAAACCCGGCCTTGGCCGGGTTTTTTTTGCGCATGCAACAGGGACGTCCGGGCGGACGCCCCTGCGACGCTCTTACATGCGGGCAATCATCGCGCGGCCGAAAGCGGAGCACGATACTTCGTTCGCGCCTTCGAGCAAGCGCGCGAAGTCGTAGGTGACCTGCTTGTCACCGATGGCACGTTCCATCGAGGAAATGATCAGGTCGGCTGCTTCGGTCCAGCCCATGTGGCGCAGCATCATCTCGGCCGACAGAATCAGCGACCCCGGGTTGACCTTGTCCTGGCCCGCATACTTCGGCGCCGTCCCGTGAGTGGCCTCGAACACCGCATAGTTGTCGGAGAGGTTGGCACCCGGGGCGATGCCGATGCCGCCGACCTGCGCCGCCAGCGCATCGGAGATGTAGTCACCGTTCAGATTCAGGGTCGCGATAACGTCGTACTCGGCCGGACGCAGCAGAATCTGCTGCAGGAAGGCGTCGGCGATCGCATCCTTGACGATGATCTCGCGGCCGGTCTTCGGGTTCTTGAACTTGCACCACGGTCCGCCATCGATCAGCTCCGCGCCGAATTCCTTCTGTGCAAGCGCGTACGCGAAGTCACGGAAACCACCTTCCGTGTACTTCATGATGTTGCCCTTGTGCACGATGGTCAGCGACTTGCGGTCGTTATCTACCACGTACTGCAGAGCCTTGCGGACCAGCCGCTCCGAGCCTTCGCGCGACACGGGCTTGATGCCGATCGCCGACGTTTCCGGGAAGCGGATCTTCTTGACGCCCATCTCTTCGCGCAGGAACTTGATCACCTTGCGCGCGCTGTCTGTTTCCGCCTGCCACTCGATGCCGGCGTAGATGTCTTCGGTGTTCTCGCGGAAGATGACCATGTCGGTCAGCTCCGGCTGCTTGAGCGGGCTGGGTACGCCGGTGAAGTAGCGCACCGGGCGCAGGCAGACGTAGAGGTCGAGTTCCTGGCGAAGGGCGACGTTCAGCGAGCGGATGCCGCCGCCGACGGGAGTCGTCATCGGACCCTTGATCGACACCACATATTCCTTCAGCGCGGCCAGAGTCTCTTCCGGCAGCCACACATCGGGGCCGTAAAGGCGGGTTGCCTTTTCGCCGGCGTAGACTTCCATCCACGTGATTTTCTTCTTGCCGCCGTATGCTTTGGCCACGGCTGCGTCCACGACGTCCTTCATCACTGGCGTAATGTCGACGCCGATGCCGTCACCTTCGATGAACGGAATGATGGGATTGTCGGGCATAGGCTGGCCAGCGACGATTTTGGTCCCCTCGGCGGGAATCTTGATGTGGTTGGTACTCATGCCATCCAGCTCCTTGGTGTGTTGTCTGGTTATCGTTCCTGCGGCGGGGTTGCCGCCCGCGGGCACCCGCGATTATCCCCCAATCCTGACGCGATGCGACATCCGCCTGATAGCGCGCGCGCGGGTAATCGATGCTGCGCTGCGGCGTGAGCATCCCGACGTGCAGCAGACACCATAGAATCGATGACTTGATCGAGATGGCGGGATGCACATGAATCTTCCGGCAGGCCAGAACCAGGTGGCACAGGCCATCGCACAGGCGCTGATCGACGGTTTCGACAAGCACTACCGTCTGTTCCGCAGCGTCAGCGGCAATGCCAGGGAGCGCTTTGAACAGGGTGACTGGCAGGGGCAGCAACGGTGCATCCGGGAACGCATACAGTATTACGACGACCGGGTGCGGGAGTGCGTCGAGCGCCTGCACAGCGAATTTCACGCCGATTCTCTGGACGACAATACGTGGCAGCAGGCCAAGCTGCTGTACATCGGACTGCTGGTGAATCACAAGCAGCCGGAACTGGCGGAGACCTTCTTCAATTCCGTTACCACGAAGATCCTGCATCGCCAGTACTTCCACAACGACTTCATCTTCGTGCGCCCGGCCATTTCGACCGAGCTGATCGAGAGCTCTCCCCCGACCTGGCGCAGTTATTACCCGAACCAGATCGGCCTGCGGGCTGCAGTGAAACGGATATTCACCGACTTTGGCTGGACGCGTCCCTTCACCGACCTGGATCGCGATGTGGACTACATCATGCGTGCCGTGCTGTCGCACCTCGGTGGCGACTGGCCAGTGGCGGAAGCCAATCTGCAGTTGCAGGTGCTCGGGTCGGCCTTCTACCGCAACAAGGCAGCGTACGTGATCGGCAAGGCAATCAATGGTCACCAGGAGTATCCCTTCATGGTGTCGGTGCTGCACGACCGCAAGGGCGGGCTGTTCCTCGACACCATCCTGCTCGAGCCGTGGCGCGTCAGCGTCATGTTTTCGCTGTCGCGCGCCTATTTCATGGCGGACATGCAGGTGCCGTCGGCCAATGTGCATTTCCTGCGCACGCTGATGCCTAAGAAGCCGCGTTCCGAGATCTACACCATGCTCGGGCTGGGAAAGCAGGGCAAGACCATGTTTTTTCGTGACCTGATCAACCATCTGCGGCACTCGAACGACAACTTCATCGAGGCGCCGGGCATACGGGGCCTCGTCATGCTCGTTTTCATGCTTCCGTCCTATCCCTATGTGTTCAAGATCATCAAGGATCGCTTCGGCAGTTCCAAGGACACCGATCGGGCGACGGTCAAGCGCAAGTTCCTTATGGTCAAGCAGGTCGACCGGGTCGGCCGCATGGCGGACACCATCGAGTTTTCCGACATCGCGCTGCCGGCGCACCGCTTCACGCCGGAACTGCTGGCGCAGATCGAGGAACTGGCCCCGTCGATGCTGGAGCGCGACGGCGACAAGCTGGTCATCCGCCACTGCTACATCGAGCGGCGCATGATTCCGCTGAACATCTACCTCGAGAGCGCCACCGAGGAACAGATCGACCATGCGGTGTACGAGTACGGCAATGCCATCCGCGAGCTGGCGGTCGCCAACATCTTCCCGGGCGACCTCCTGTGGAAGAACTTCGGCGTCACGCGTTACGGTCGGGTGGTGTTCTACGATTACGACGAGATCGAATTCCTGACCGACTGCAATTTCCGCCGCATCCCGCCGGCACCGAGTTTCGAGCACGAAATGTCGGGCGAGGTGTGGTATTCGGTGGCACGCAACGACATCTTCCCCGAGGAATTCGCCACCTTCCTGCTGTCGACGCCTAAGGTGCGTGCCGCCTTCCTGAAGTACCACCGCGACCTGCTTGACGTGAAGTTCTGGCAGGAGACGCAGCAGCGCATCCGCGAAGGCTACATCCAGGACTTCTTCCCCTATCCGGAGCAGCTGCGATTTTCGCGCCGGTTTGCGCATGCGGACAGTACGCCGGGGCGCGTTGCGTGACGCGTCTGCTGTTGCTGAACAAGCCTTATGGCGTGATCTGCCAGTTTTCGCCGGACGGCATGCATCCGACGCTGGCCGACTGCATACAGGTGCCGGGTGTCTATCCGGCTGGGCGTCTGGACACCGACAGCGAAGGTCTGCTGCTGCTGACCGACGACGGCGCCCTGCAGCACCGCATCACCGATCCGCGCCACAAGATGCTCAAGCGCTATCGCGTTCAGGTGGAGCGCGTCCCGGATGACGCAGCCCTGGCGCGCCTGAGCGATGGCCTGATGCTGAAGGACGGACCGACCCGGCCTTGCAGCGTGCGCCGCATCGACGAACCGGCCGGCTTGTGGCCACGCGATCCGCCGGTGCGCCATCGGCTCGCCGTGCCGACCTGCTGGCTCGAGATCGAGATCGGCGAGGGGCGCAATCGCCAGGTCAGGCGGATGACCGCCGCCATCGGGCATCCGACCCTGCGGCTTGTCCGTGTCGCCATCGGCCCCTGGCAACTTGGCGACCTTCAGCCCGGTCAATGGCAAGATGCGGATCCTTCATCGTCGCTGCCGGCCCGGTCGCGACGACGATGAAAGCGCGGACTGACGCGGATCAATACGCCTGCATCGCCGCATGCCCATCATGCCCTTCCCCGGACCCACGGACATCATGAAAAGAATCCTGCCTGGCCTTCTCCTGACCTGTTTGTTCGCCGTCGCGCAGGCACAGGCGCCGACCCTCGACCTGTCGGTCGGTCTTTATCGCATCCAGGCGGAGGTCGCGGCAACCCAGAAGATGCGCATGACAGGACTGATGCGCCGTACCGAAATGGCGGCCGGTGCCGGCATGCTGTTTGTCTTCACCGAGCGGCAGAAGCATTGCATGTGGATGCGTAACACGCTGATTCCGCTCAGTGTTGCGTTCATCGATGAACAGGGTGTGATCATCAACATCGAAGACATGCAACCGCAGACCGACACCGCCCACTGTGCCGGCGGGCCGGCGCGTTACGCGCTCGAAACCAACGCGGGCTGGTTTGCCGCCCGCAAGATCACCGCAGGCACCCGGATTGCCGGCCTGGAGCGGGCTCCGGCACCGAACTGAAGGAAAATCTCATGGATCCGATCCACCACCGAATCGACTACACCAGCGGCAGCCTTGACGAATGTGACGCTGCCGAAAATCCGATCGAACAGTTCCGCATCTGGTTCTCCGAAGCCGGTCGCGTGGTCGAGCGCGACCCGAATGCGATGACCTTGTCCACCGTGGGCAGCGACGGCCGTCCGAGCGGACGCATCGTGCTGCTGCGCGGCTACGGCGAGGACGGTTTCGTCTTCTTCACCAATTACGATAGCCGCAAGGGGCACGAACTGGCGAAGAATCCGCACGCCAGCCTGCTGTTGTTCTGGGCTGCGCTCGAGCGGCAGATCCGCATCGAGGGAACGGTGACACGGGTCAGTGCCGAGGAATCCGATGCCTATTTCGCGCTGCGCCCGGTCGGCAATCGCCTCGGCGCTTGGGCGTCGCCGCAGAGCCGGGTCATTCCCAGCCGTGCGTCACTCGCCGCGCGCGTGAGTGAATACGAGGCGCGCTTCGGTTCCGCGCCGCCACGACCCGAACATTGGGGGGGCTACCGCCTGCGTCCGGATGCCATCGAGTTCTGGCAGGGCCGGTCCGACCGGCTGCACGACCGCCTGCTGTACCGGCGGGAAAGCGAAGGCTGGAGCCGGGTAAGGCTCGCACCGTGATAGCCGGCCGGGTCGCTGCCGCCCTGCGGAGCTGACTGCCGGTCAGCGGCGCAGGCCGGGAGTGATGTCCAGCGCGTCGAACAGACCGCGCGTCGACGAATCGGTATCGGCCGGCAACCGACCGGAAACGAGCGAGCGCGCCATCTGCTTGCCGTATTCGACGCCGTACTGATCGAAGCTGTTGATGCCGAGCAGCCACCCCTGTACGAACACCTTGTGTTCGTACAGTGCCAGTAGCTGACCAAGCGCACGCGGCGTCAGATCGGGCATCAGCAGCGTTGTGCTGGGCTGATTGCCCGGACAGGCAACATGCGGAGCAAGCCGCTGCACTTCGGCCTCCGGCAGGCCGTTACGCCGCAATTCGTCCATCGCCTCGTCGCGCGTCTTGCCGCGCATCAGCGCAGCACTCTGGGCGAGCGCGTTCAACTGCAGCAGACGCGTCCGCTCGTCAGTCGCCTGGCGCTGCACGATGAAATGCATCGGCATCATGCGCGTACCCTGATACAGCTGCTGGTGGTAGGCATGCTGGCCGACGATGCCTGAG
The DNA here is from genome assembly GCA_036567405.1 of Methyloversatilis sp. Taxonomy (GTDB): domain Bacteria; phylum Pseudomonadota; class Gammaproteobacteria; order Burkholderiales; family Rhodocyclaceae; genus Methyloversatilis. Next base: position 27,251 of record DATCUL010000301.1, read on the forward strand.
CCACCCCATACCACCGGAGCGGTGGGCGCGCGGCTCAGTTCGCCGGTCGATGTACAGCGCTTGCCATTGCTTTCCATCTCGAGTTGCTGAAGGTAGGCAGGCAGGTTGCGCAGCAGGTGGCTGTATGGGAGTACGGCGAGCGTTTCCAGCCCCATGCCGCTGGCGTTCCAGAAATCGGTCAATCCCAGCATGACTGGCAGATTGGCGTTCATCGGAGCACTGGTGAAGTGCTCATCCATGTCGCGTGCCCCGGCAAGCATTTCACCGAATGCCTGCATGCCGATCGCGCACGCGAGCGGCAGGGAAATCGAAGACCAAACAGAGTAGCGCCCGCCGACCCATTCCGGCAGGAACAGGCATCTTTCCGCCGGAACGCCGAACTCCTGCGCGGCGGCCGGACGGTTCGTGACCGCGAACAGATGTTGGCCGACACCGGCGCTGCCCAGTGCGTCGGCCAGCCACTTCTTCGCGACCTGGGCATTGGCCAGGGTTTCCTGCGTGGAGAAGCTCTTGGACGACAGGACAAAGGCCGTATGCGCCGGTTTGCACTCGCGCAGCGCCAGATCGAGCGCGGCCGGGTCAAGATTGGCGACGAATTTCACCACCGGACCGTTGCACTGTGGCTCCAGTGCCTCTGCCGCGATGCGCGGGCCTAGATCGGAGCCGCCGACACCCAGGTTGATGATGTGGGTGATGGTATGGCCGGTGGCGCCGAGCAGTTCCCGGTTGCGGATCAGCGTGACCCAGTGCTCCAGTGCTCCGAGGCAGTCGCGAACCACATCCGAGTGCACGCCGTCACGAGCACGCAGTGCCATGTGCAGCGCAGCGCGGCGTTCGGTGAAATTGACCTGGTCGCCTGCCGCCAGCGCGCGGATGCCGCGCGGCAGGTCGAGTGCATGCACCAGTTCCATGAGCAGAGCCATGGTCTCGCCGTCGACGCGCTGCTTGGAGTAATCCAGCAGCCAGTCGCCGTAGCGCAGCGAGTAGCGGGCGAAGCGTTCCGGGTCCTGTTCGAAGAAATTGCGCAGGTGCACGCGGGAAAGCTGGATCGCTTTCGAGCGCAAAGCGGGCCAGGCCGAGGTCTGCATCAGCAGGTTCATATCGTCAGCGCCCTCGTCTTGCCCGTCATCTCAGTTTCTCTTGTACAGCAGGAATCTTTCGTGCCGGTCACCGGGGCGTCGGCCTTCCCACAGCAGTGACCATTTTGCGTTCAGACGGGGCGGTTTGCCGCCCCGTCCGTGATAAGCCAGCAGTACGTCGCACTTCCGGTCGGCGTTACCTGCCATCTTGAACATCTTCACGTCGGCAAAGTAATAAAACACTGCGCGCTGGCTGTCCTGCAGACCACTGTAGGCGACGCATTTATGCGACGCCGGCAGCGCTTCGGCCATCCGCTGCGCAACCTCGCGGTAGGAGCGGCCGTACTCGATCCACGGTAGCCACAAATTGCTGACCAGAAACCATATCAATACCATGCCGCAGGCCCACGTGACCGCGCCGCGGGTGCTCGTTCGTGGCGAACGCCACAACATCCACAGCCATGCAGAACTGATGGCACCTGCAAGCAGCAGCGACCACCACGACAGAGGCATTTCAAAACCCGGTTCGAGCCGGGAGAAAGTGCGCGCGAGGTGGGCTGGCCAGCCGGTGATCATCGCAGTCCAGCCCAGCCAGATAATGAGGCCGAGCAGTGAAAATGTCATGACACCGAACCAGTCGAGCGCATTTGCCGCACCACGCCGCAAGGTCGGCATCGAGGCGCTGCCCAGCACGACAAGCGGCGCGAGCAGCGGCAGTGCCCGCTGGTTGCGGACGACACTGTCGCCGCTGAGCTGTATGAACAGCAGGACGAACAGCAGCAGTGGCAGCACCAGAACCGGCGAGCGCCATTGCTGTCGCCGCTTCCATATCGCCCAGCCGGTCAGGGGCAGGGCCGGCCATGCGAACCAGGCCATGACCTTGAGCCACTTTGCGGCACCACTCACGAACAACGTGCTTTCCGGCAGCAAGCGTTCGATGTCCTGCTGCAGCACACGTGCGGCGAAGTCCGGATTCGACTGACTGAGCGCAATGAGCCAGGCGCCGGCCAGCAGCGCTCCCAGCGTCATGGACACCGGAAGTGCCGTCATGCGCAGTGGCGAGCCGGCCACGGAACGCCATACGGGAAGTGCCGGCATCGCGGCGGCGGTGGCCAGCAATATCGCCGTGAGCCACAGGCCCGCACCCAGACCGGATACAGCCAGCGCGAGCACCAGTACTGCCCCGCCCTGCGCTGGCTTGCGCGCGATCAGCGCCAGTGCCCACATCCCCAAGCCCAGTGCGGCAAGTAGCGTCGTGGCGGGCTGGGCATCATGTACGTGGAGCACGGAGCCTATGCACGCGATGCACAGCAGCGGCGCCAGACGGGCAGCAGGCGCGCCGTAGAGTTCGCGCGCGGCGCCAGCGCTTCCCCACAACCAGAGCGCAACGAAGAATGCACTCGCGAGGCGAGCGCCATCCGCGAAGCTCGCACCTAGCCACCCGGCAGCCTGCCCGGTCAGCGCTGCAATCCAGTGGAACAGCGGCGGCAGGTCGAGCCATACCTGACCTGCCAGATGGGGTACCAGCCAGTCGCCCTCGCGGGCGAACGCCAGTGCGATGCCTATGTGCAGCGCATCGTCGCCCTTGCCCGGATCCCTGCCGAACAGGCCAGTGAATATGTACAGCAGGCCGATGGCGATCACGAACGCCGTCTGCGGTGGATCGGTGATCAAGGGCGGACGGAAGGACTGGCGCATCTGCGGCGGAACCGGCATCGGATCGGATGTACGTGAGTGGCGGGGGGATTTTATGGGCAGGCAGGCGCGGCGTGTCCGTCCGACATCGAAAAGCCGGCGCAAAAACGAAAAAAGGCAGCCTGTGGCTGCCTTTTCTGGCGTGCGGTAATCGCGTGTGGTGCGATCAGCCGCGCGGCACGTTTGCGTACTTCTGGCGGAAGCGCTCCACGCGGCCAGCCGTATCGACGATCTTCTGCTTGCCCGTGTAGAACGGATGGCAGGCCGAGCACACTTCGATGTGCAGCGGCTTGCCCAGCGTGGAACGCGTTTCGAACGTGTTGCCGCAGGAGCAGGTCACGGCGACCACTGCGTAATTGGGGTGAATGCCTTCTTTCATGCTGGTTTCTTTCTCAAGCGCGGCGTGACGGGAGGCCACGGCTGCGGATCATCGAACCCCGGGTCGGCTGCGCCTAGACTGGCTGTTGCAGACGGTGCCCAAGGAGGAAAAACCAGCATTATGGAGTGAATTCCTCTCCGATTCAAGTTACCGGTGTCATCGGCTCGATGTCGGGTGTCACCGTGACGCTGACGTCCACGCTGTGTTCGCCACCGCCGAGGATGACGCCGCGCATCGGCGTCACGTCGCTGAAGTCACGTCCCCAGGCGACAGTGATGTGCTGGTGATCCGGCTGTACGCAGTTGGTCGGATCGAAATCAACCCAGCCTGCGCCCGGGCAGAACACGGAAACCCAGGCGTGCGAGGCGTCGGCGCCAACCAGTCGCGGCTGTCCGGGGGGCGGGAGGGTCAGCAGGTAGCCGCTGACATAGCGGGCCGGGAGTCCGAGCGAACGCAGGCTGCCTATCATCAGGTGAGCGAAGTCCTGGCAGACGCCGCGTTTTTCCCGGAGCAGCGTCTCCAGCGGCGTGCTGACCGTGGTGGCCTCGGGATCGAATTCGAAATCCCGGTGTATGCGCTCCATCAGTGCGCTGGCCGACTCGAACAGCGGTCTTCCGCGGTGGAAGTCCAGTCGCGCGTAACGCGCAAGTGCAGCCAGCGGTTCGACATGCGGACTGGCGTACAGGTATTGGCACGGTTCGAGCAGCGGTGCCGGGCCGACCTGGCGCAGCCGGTCTCGCACGAATTCCCAGGCCGGAGAAACCGGTGCGTCGCTGCCCGTACGTCCGATCACGTCTATCGTCGATTCAGCGATGACGACCAGTTCGTCGTGTGCGGTGCCCACCGCAAAATGCTCGAGCCGGTTGCCGAAATAGTCGCATCGGGTGCCCCGTTCGGCAGGCGCAGGCTCGACGGTGATGCGGTGGGTCAGCGTGTGCTGCCGCGGTGTTTCGCGCGGTGTCAGATGCACGAGCTGGCGCGACAGCGATACCGGGTGTGCGTAGCGGTAGCGTGTTTCGTGCAGGACGTGATAACGGACGCGTGTCATGTCAATCCTGCAGAGAGCCCGGCCACTGCGTGTCGGCATGGCTGAAGAAGCGCAGTCCGAGCTGTTCCGACAGCGCGAAGGCAGCGCTGCCCAGGCGTTCCAGGACGTCGAGCAGGTGCGGCGAACCCGTCCGGAAGTCCCGGTCGGCGCGCAGTGCGAGCATGTCGGCCACGGCGTCCGACAACGCTGCCGATTCGATGGCTCCGAACTGTGCTGCCAGGCGTGACAGATAATCGGCGAGCCCGAGCGCCTGGTAGGCCACCGAGCGCGGATTGGTCTCGTCGGCGACGAGCAGGTCGAGTACGGGCAGCCATTGCGGTCGCGTCATGTAGCGCGAACGGTATGTGATGGTGCTGTCGGCCAGTTCCAGCAGCCAGTCGGGCGCATCGCCGCCTGCCTCGAGTGCGTGGCGCAGCACGCTGCTCATGAACTGCAGGCGTTCGATGCGCCTTCCGACCGACAGGAAGCGCCATCCCTGGTCGCGCGTCATGCCGTCGAGCGCGAAGCCGGACAGCGTCATCATGGCGAGCACGCACTGATCCAGCCGCTGCAGGACCTCGCCCAGATCGGCTGGTGTACCGTCGAGATCGCCGGCCAGCCGGCTGATGATGCGCCAGTTGTCGATCGACAGTCGTTCGCGCAGGCTGAATGCCACGCCGGACAGCTGATGCAGGCCGGCGGCCAGCGATCCCGGGTATATCGGGTCGAGTACTGCTGCGTGGATGGCGGCTTCGACCGCTCCGGCGGACAATGCGTCGAGTTCATCCGGCAGCAGGCCATTTTTCTGGCATAGATGCATCAGCGCGTGCTGCGCGATGTCACGATGTTCGATGTGTTGTGCGATGAGCGCACGCAGCAGCCGCGCCGTATTGTCGCAGCGTTCGCAGTAACGGCCGAACCAGAACAGGTTCTCGACGACGCGGCTGGACAGGTTGGTGCCAGCCCGCACCAGTTCGGATGGACTGATGGAACGGCGTAGCAGGCTGAAGGTGTTGACGGTGCCGTGCGTCATCACCCAGGTGTCCTTGCTCGAGCCGCCGCGCTGCATCGCGATCACCCGCGCATCGTGCTCCGACGCCACGCGGGTGAGACCCCCCGGCATTACCGTGTAGCCGCCG
>DATCUL010000302.1:0-22440 GCA_036567405.1 Methyloversatilis sp.
GGCCGAGGCCGCCGCGCCGGCGCCCCCCGCACCGGCCGCACCCGCCGCTGCCGATACGACGCTGCTGCTGCAGGTCGGTGCCTTCTCGTCGGAAGAGGAAGCTGACAACCTGCGCGCCCGTCTCGCGTTGATGGGTCTGGAGTCCGGCGTACAGAAACATGCGGTCGCCGGCAAGGGCACGCTCTACCGCGTGCGCATCGGACCGTTCGCCAGCGTCGAGGACATGAAGAAGGTCCGTTCGGAACTGGCGCAGAACGGAATCGAAGCTTCGGTGGTCCGATAACCCCGACAACCCGATATCGCAGCGCAATCACAGGAGACAGCATGAAATTCGGATTCAAGCAGCTCATCGGGCTGGCATTCGCCGGCTTCATCGCCGGCAGCGCGGGCGCCGCGACACTGAGCGACAAGGACTACCGCGAAATCAAACCGGCGCAGTCGACCGAACCCGGCCCAAAGGTCGAGGTGATTGAATTCTTCTGGTACGGCTGTCCGCACTGCTTCGACCTCGAACCGACGCTGAAGAAGTGGCTCGAGCACAAGCCGGCCGACGTGACCTTCAGGCGCGTACCGGCGATCTTCCGCCAGTCCTGGGTGCCGGCGGCGCAGACCTTCTACACGCTGGAATCGATGGGTGAGCTCGACCGCATGCACAGCAAGGTGTTCGACGCCATCCATGTCGAGCGCCAGCCGTTCAACGACATGGCGGCGATCACCGCCTGGATGGGCAAGAGCGGCGTCGACGCCAAGAAGTTCGAGGACACGGCCAAGTCCTTCGCCGTGTCCGGCAAGGTACAGCGCGCACAGCAGATGAGCGCCGCCTACCAGCTCACCGGTGTGCCGGCGCTGGTGGTCGACGGCAAGTACATTGCGCTCGGCAACAGCTTCGACGGCATGCTCGCGATCGTCGACCAGCTGATCGACCGCGCCCGCACGGAGCGTGCTGCCGCCGCGAAGAAGTAGGCGTGTCGCACGCAACGCAGACGACGGGTGCCCGCGCGGCACCCGTTGTTTTTTTGACCGGCGCATCGACCGGCATCGGCGAGGCACTGGCCCGCCACTACGCCGGCATGGGTGCAACGCTGGGTCTGGTGGCCCGGCAACAGGCGCGCCTCGAAACGCTCGCCGCCAGCCTGCCGGGCCGGCACTTCGCCTACGCCGCCGACGTGCGCGACGCGCAGGCGATGCAGTCGGCGGCCGACGACTTCATGCGGCAGGCAGGCGTGCCGGACATCGTGATCGGCAATGCAGGCGTGTCGGTCGGCACGCTGACCGGTGAACCGGAAGACCTGGCGGCCTTCGAGACCGTGTTCGACATCAACGTGCTGGGTCTGGTGCGCACCTTCGCGCCCTTCGTCAAACCGATGCAGGCGCAGCGCAGCGGTTCGCTGGTCGGCATCGCGTCGGTGGCCGGCATACGTGGCATACCGGGTTCGGGTGCCTACAGCGCATCGAAGGCGGCTGCCATCAGCTATCTGGAAAGCCTGCGCGTCGAACTGCACGGCAGCGGCGTACGGGTGCAGACCCTCTGTCCCGGCTATATAGATACACCGATGACCGAGAAGAACCCCTATCCGATGCCCTTCCTGCTGAGCGCCGACGAAGCCGCTCCGCGCTTCGCCCGCGTCATCGCGCGCGGCACGAGCTACGCGGTCGTGCCCTGGCAGATGGCCATCGTCGCCAAACTGCTGCGCCTGCTGCCAAATGCCGTGTTCGATTTCGCCTTCGCCAAGGCCGGGCGCAAGCCGCGCGGAACCCTGTAGGCAGATTCAAGACGCAAGATTCAAGCTGCAAGAAAACCGATGTCACCCACTTGCATCTTGAATCTGCCAGTCAGGCCACCGCCGCGAACGCCACCTTCGCGCGCGCGATCGTCTGTGCGACGTCGTCCTCGCTGTGCGCACCGGACACGAAGCCGGCCTCGAACGCCGATGGCGCGAGATAGACACCGGAATCCAGCATGGCGTGGAAGAAGCGGTTGAAGCGCTCGCGGTCTGCCTGCATCACTTCGGCGTAGCTCGCCGGCAGCCCGTCACGGAAGTACAGGCCGAACATGCCGCCGACCGCCTGCGCCGAGAACGCGACGCCGGCGTCGCGGGCGGCCGCGGTCATGCCGTCGGCGAACTGTCGCGTGCGGGCGGCTAGGCGCTCATGGAAACCGGGAACGCCGATCAGTTCCAGCGTCTTCAGACCTGCAGCCACCGCGACCGGATTGCCGGACAGCGTGCCCGCCTGATACACGGCGCCGATCGGCGCGATCGCCGACATGATGTCGCGCCGGCCACCGAAGGCACCGACCGGCATGCCGCCACCGATCACCTTACCCAGCGTGGTCAGGTCGGGCGTGATGCCGAACAGCCCCTGTGCACCGACCGGGCCGACACGGAAACCGGTCATCACCTCGTCAAAGATCAGCACCGCACCGTACTGCGTACACAGCGAGCGCATCGCGTCGAGGAATGCCCGGGTCGGCACAATGAGGTTCATGTTGCCGACCACCGGCTCGACGATGACGCAGGCGATGCGGCTGCCGTGGCTGCGGAAGCAGTCTTCGAGCTGCTGCGGGTCGTTGTAGTCGAGTACCAGCGTGTGCTTGGCGAAATCGTCCGGCACGCCGCCCGAACTCGGGTTGCCGAAGGTCAGCGCACCGGAACCGGCCTTGACCAGCAGGCTATCGGCATGGCCGTGGTAGCAGCCCTCGAACTTCACGATGGCATCGCGCCCGGTGAAGCCGCGCGCCAGCCGGATCGCGCTCATGGTCGCTTCGGTGCCGGAACTGACCAGTCGCACCTGTTCGATCGACGGCACGCGGGCGCACAGCGTTTCCGCCATCACGATCTCGGCTTCCGTCGGCGCACCGAACGACAGCCCGCCGACCGCCGCGTCCTGCACCGCACGGATCACCTCCGGATGCGCATGGCCGACGATGGCCGGACCCCAGGAGCCGACGTAGTCGATGTATTCGGCGCCATCGGCATCCCACAGCCGGCTGCCGGCACCGCGGGTGAAGAAGCGCGGCGTGCCGCCGACCGAGCGGAAGGCGCGCACCGGCGAATTGACGCCGCCGGGAATGCTGCGCTGGGCGCGTTCGAAGAGCTGTTCGTTGCGGGTACTCATGGGTATTCCTTCAGAAAAGCCGCGCATAGGCACGCGCCTGCGCGGAAATGTCTCGTGCGTCGAACAGGTCGGACACCACGGCCAGCAGGTCGGCACCGGCGGCGATCAGTGCCGGCGCCCGCTCGAGCGTGATGCCGCCGATGGCGCAGCGGGCGACGCCCAGACCGGCCGCCTCTGCAAAGCGCCCGATGTCGGCCGGCGGCGCCGCCGGCTTGGTGGATGAGGCGAACATCGCGCCGAAGGCGACATAGTCGGCACCGGCCCGCTGCGCCGCGCGGGCGAGCACCGGATCGTCGTAGCAGGACACACCGACGATGGCACTGCTGCCCAGCCGCGCACGCGCGGCAGCCGGATCGCCGTCGTCCCGCCCGACATGCACGCCGTCCGCGCCCACTGCACGGGCCAGATCGACGTCGTCATTGATGATGAACAGCGTGCCGCACACGGTCGTGATCGCGCGCAGCGCGTCCGCCTCGGCACGGCGCAGCGCCGCATCACGCGACTTGTTGCGGTACTGCAGCAGCACGGCGCCACCGGAACAGGCGGCTTCCGCCGCGCGGTACAGCGCAGCGCCACCGAGCGTCTCCGGCGTGACCGCGTACAGACCTCTAAGCGTCCTGGTCGTCATCGCCGGGGGTGCCGGGTTCGCGTGTGCGCAGCCAGAAGAAGCGGTCGGGCAGATACTGTCCCATGCCGGGCCGGAAACCGTTGGTCAGCGTGCGCATCGTGAATTCCTGCGCCGCATGCACGGCCGCACCGATGTCCAGCCCCTGGGCCAGCCAGGCTGCGACCGCGGACGCCAGCGTGCAGCCCGAGCCGTGGTAGCTGCCGGGCAGCCGGTCCCATTCGTCGCGCCGGATCACGCCGTTGCGTCCGTACAGCACATTGGCCACCCGGACCGTCGACTCGTGCGTGCCGGTCAGCAGGACATGGCCGCAGCCGGCCGAGATCAGCAGTCGTGCGCATTCGTCGAGTGGCGGCACGGCCGTTTCGTCATCGTCGTCATCGTCGCCGAACTGCGCCAGCCGTCTTGCTTCCAGGCTGTTCGGCGTCAGGATCGTGGTCAGCGGCAGCAGCAGTTCCTGCAGCGCGATCACCATGTCCTCGTCCGCCAGTTCGTCCCCCCGCCCCGAAGACAGTACGGGGTCGAGCACCACCGGCACGTCGGGATAGTCGGAAATGATCTCGGCAATGGCGGCGATGTTCTCGACACTGCCCATGACGCCGATCTTGAATGCCGCCACCGGTACGTCTGCCAGCAGTACGCGCGCCTGATCGACCACCAGGTCGTCGTCCATCGGCACGACCTCCTCGACACCGGCGGTGTCCTGAACCGTCGCCGCGGTAATCACGCTGAGCGGATGGCAGCCGAGCGCCGACAGGGTCATCAGATCGGCCTGCATGCCGGCACCACCGGTCGGATCGGTGGCGGAAAAACACATGACAAGAGGCGGATGCGCCCGCACATCACGATTGATCATAAAGCGCGCGCCCTGATTGTCGTTACAGAAGTTTAATTACGGTAATATCGATTCGATTCTAACAAAGCATGCTGCCATGAGTTCCAGTGTCACGGCCGAATACCAGGCTTATATGTGTCTTATCTGCGGCTTCATCTACGACGAAGCCGCCGGCTTGCCGGAAGAGGGCATTGCCCCCGGCACCCGCTGGGCGGATGTTCCGCCGAACTGGACCTGTCCGGAGTGCAGCGCGCGCAAGGACGATTTCGAGATGGTCCAGATCTGATCAGGCCTGCGCTTCGCGGGCGGATGCGTCGCATGAAGCAGCGGTACGGGGCATCGCGGAGGGCATCTGCCGGGAACCCGAACACGCATGAAACAGGAGAACGTCTTGGCTGAAACTGGCGGCACGGCCGGCGTCAAGGTGATGGTGATCGACGACAGCAACACCATACGCCGCAGCGCTGAAATCTTTCTTGTTCAGGCCGGCTACCAGGTGGTACTTGCCGAAGACGGCTTCGACGCACTGTCGAAAATCAGCGACCACCATCCGCAGGTCATCTTCTGCGACATCATGATGCCGCGCCTGGATGGCTATCAAACCTGCGCACTGATCAAGAAGAATCCCCGCTTTGCCGCTACTCCGGTCGTGATGCTGTCGTCGCGCGACGGCCTGTTCGACCGCGCACGCGGCCGCATGGTCGGCTCGGACGAATACCTGACCAAACCGTTTACCAAGGACAGCCTGCTGCAGGCGGTGTCACGTCACGCGCACAGCAGCGCTGACTGACAGCGCGGGCGCTACCGAACGCGGAGCCGACAATGGCGATCAAGCGCATCATGGTGGTGGACGATTCGCCCACCGAACGCCATGTTCTGAACGAGTTCCTGACCCGCAAGGGTTTCGAGGTCATCATCGCCGAAAACGGCGAACAGGCCATCGAGAAGGCCAAGACCGAATTGCCCGATCTCATCCTGATGGACGTGGTGATGCCGGGCATCAATGGCTATCAGGCCACGCGGACGATCACGCGCAACGAGAGCACGCGCGACATTCCGGTCATCATGTGTACCAGCAAGGATCTGCCGACCGACCGCATCTGGGGCATGCGCCAGGGTGCGCTCGACTACATGATCAAGCCGGTGAATCTCGAAGACCTGCTCGGTCGCATCGAACAACTCGGAGCGGTCGACACAGATGGCTAAGCTGTCACTGCGCGAATTCCAGGAAGAACTCGCCCGCAAGCTGGCTGACACCTCGGGCCAGTCCGCCGCCCGCGCGCTGCTGGGCATCCAGGTCGGCAGAGAACTGTGGCTGGTCGACCTGGCCGAGGCGGGCGAGATACTGCCGGTCCCGACGCTGACACCGGTACCGCTGACCTGCAGCTGGCTGCGCGGTCTCGCCAACGTGCGCGGCATGCTTTACGCAGTCAATGACTTCGCTGCCTTTCAGGGCGGCCCGCCGACCGGCGTTGCCGGAGAAAACCGCCTGCTGCTGCCGCACGCCAAGTTCGGCACCAACAGCGCACTGCTGGTTTCGCGCGTTCTCGGACTGCGCGCAATCGAGGATTTCGAACCGGCGGAATTGGCGGCCGATCCGCGACCCTGGGTGTCGTCGCAACTGCTCGATACCCAGGGCCGGCTGTGGCGTCGCTTCGATCCGAAGCAGCTTTACAACGACGAGCGCTTTCTCGAGGTGGCAGCCTGACGCCGGCAGACGCTCGTCCGAACGATTTTTCCGAAACCTGTGTAGGACCTCGAGGAAGGCCCCGATGGCACTGAACATTCCAGGACTCAGAACCGCCAATGCAGCGGACGGCGGCAGTGCATCCTCGGGCGCGACCGGCACGCCGGGGTTCATGCGCGGCCGGGTACCGCTGATCGGCCACCTGCCACTGGCGCAGCAACTGCGCGCGCTGGCTGCGCTTTTCCTGCTGTTCGTTGCGCTTGCCGCTCTCCTGTCCTGGCAGAATCTGCGCACCACACGCCACAACGCCGTATATATATCCACGGCCGGGCAGCTGCGCGCCCTGACCCAGTCCATCGCCAAGGCAACGCAACAGGCACTGAGCGGCGATGCGAAGGCCTTCGCCGAGCTTGCCGCCAGCCGCAGCGGGTTTTCCTCGCTGCTCGAACGACTGAACCAGGGCGGCGAAATCGATGGCGTCCAGCTTCCGGGGAGCCCGGGAGCGGTACGGGATACGCTGCAGCAGATCGATACGGCCTGGGGTGACTACGACCGCAACGCGGCATCCCTGCAGGCTCAGGACAAGGCGCTGGTCGCGCTGGGCGAAGCCGTTCAGGCACTCGATCAGACCACGCCATCGCTGGTTGCCGCATCGGCCCGCATCGCGAGCCAGCGGGGTGCCGGCCCCGGCACGCAGTTCACTGCGCAACTCAGCCTGGTTCAGGCCGGCCTGCACGCACTGGTATCGGCAACACCGGTCGCCGCCGATGCGGTCGAAGGCCTGTCGCGGAACGTGTCGGCCCTGCTGGACACCGCTGCCCAGCTTGAGCAGGGTGCGGACAGCGAGGCATTCACCCAGGCGCGTACCGCCATCGTGCCCCGGCTGTCGGCGCTGGCGCCGGTGCTGGCAAACCCCGCGGATGTGTTGGCAGCCCGCGCAGCCGGTCAGACCGTGGTCAATGGCGCCGCCCCACTGCTCAAGCTGACCGAGGAACTCGGCAACGGCTACGTCGGGCAACACGGCGAACGCATCGCAACAGCCGGTGCGGGCGCCCTGTGCATCCTGCTGGCACTGGGCTGCGTGCTTCTGATGGTGCGCGCCTACAACGAAGACCAGCACGTTCAGCGGATGCAGGCCGAGGGGTCGCGCGAGGACGCCAGGCGCGAAAAGGACATGACGCAGCAGGCCATCCTGCGGCTGATGAACGAAATGGGCGATCTGGCCGACGGCGACCTGACGGTGCGTGCCACGGTGTCCGAGGACATCACCGGCGCCATCGCGGATTCGGTCAATTACACGATCGAGGAACTGTCGGTGCTGGTCAAACGGATCAACGACGCCGCCAGCCGGGTGACCGAGGCGTCGGAGACCGCACAGCGCATTTCGACCCAGTTGCTCAGCGCTGCCGAACGCCAGTCGCGTGACGTGACTGAAGCCGGCCAGTCGGTGCTGGCGATGGCGCAGTCGATGAACACGGTATCGGAAGAGGCCACGCGCTCGGCCCAGGTGGCCCGGCAGTCGCTCGCGGCGGCGCAGAACGGCTCGACCGCGGTGTCCAACTCGATCCGCGGCATGAACGACATCCGCGACCAGATCCAGGAAACATCGAAGCGCATCAAGCGACTCGGCGAGTCGTCGCAGGAGATCGGCGAAATCGTCGAGCTGATTTCCGACATTACCGAACAGACCAACGTACTGGCACTGAACGCGGCCATCCAGGCCGCCGGCGCCGGTGAGGCGGGCCGCGGCTTCACCGTGGTGGCCGAGGAAGTGCAGCGCCTGGCCGAGCGCTCGGGGGAGGCGACCAAGCAGATCGCAGCCATCGTGCGCACCATCCAGACCGACACGCAGGACGCGGTCGCCGCCATGGAAAATTCGACGCGCGGCGTGGTCGAGGGCACCCGCCTGTCCGATGCGGCCGGTCAGGCACTCGACGAAATTTCCACCGTGTCATCCGAACTGGCGCAGCTCATCGAAGCGATTTCGTCGTCGGCACAGGTGCAGGCCGAGCAGGCGACCCGCGTGGCGCACGGCATGCAGAGCATCCTTCGCATCACCGAACAGACCACGGTCGGCACCAAGCAGACCGCCCTATCAATCGGTCAGCTGGCGGATCTGGCCGCTGAACTCAAAGGCTCGGTCGCGGGCTTCAAGGTATGAATACGACGACCTCCACCGATCAGGATCTGGGCCCGCTGATCTGGGTCCGCGGCGAAATCGATCTGGCGCTGGTCCGCGCGGCCGAGGCGCTGGGCGACGGCGGGCATCAGGCCGGCGCCGAGCAGCTGAAGTTCGCCCAGACCCATCTGCACCAGGCGCGCGGCGCACTGGCCATCGTCGGTCTCGACGGACTGACCCACTTCTGCGACGCGCTCGAACAGCTCTTCGCCGACTGGCACGGCGGACGCCTGACCCATGCAGACAAGGCCGGCGACCTGGCGCGGCGTGCCATTGCAGCGGTCCGCCACCATCTGGACGAACTGGTCGCCGGCGGCATCGACCAGCCGATGCGGCTGATGCCGCTGTATCGAGACCTGATGGCACTGCGCGGGGAATCCGTAGTGGTGCCTTCCGAACTGTTCTTCCCCGACCTCTCGCTGCGTCCGCCGGCGCCGGCACAGCCATCGCCCACGCTGTCGCCGCTCGATCGCGCGCGCGCGCTCAAGACCGCCCGCAGCCAGTTCGAGCGCGGTCTGCTGCGCTTCCTGCGCGACGACCGCGAAGGGCTGCCGCAGATGCGGCAGTCCATCGGCACGATAGAACAGATGCAGTCGGCACCCGCGACACGCGCCTTCTGGTGGGTGTGCGGTGCACTGATCGAAGGCCTGTCGGACGGCGCCATACGCGGCGACTTCTTCATAAAGCGGCTGTGCGCACGCATCGACGTCCAGATGCGCCGGATGCTGGAAGGCTCCCGCGGCGTGGCCGAGCGGCTGATGCGCGATTCGCTGTACTTCATCGCCACCGCCGAGCAGACGACACCGCTGTTGCGCCAGGTTCGCGACACCTACCGGCTGGACAGCCTGCTGGTGCAGGGCGATGGCTCGGCACGAGACGATCTCGGTGCGCTGCGGCCGGCACTGGCTGCACTGCGTGAATCGCTGGGCCAGGCCAAGGAAGCATGGACCCGCTTCTCGTCCGGCTCCGCAGTTGGCCTGCCGCAATTCCACGAACAGTGCGAAGCGATGGTGGCGGCCAGCGCGCGCGTTGGCCAGCCCGACCTCGCCCGTCTGGCCGGCGCACTGCTCGATCTCGGTCAGTGGCTGCGCCGCGATCCGCTGCAGCAGACCGAAAACCTGGCGATGGAAGTCGCCACCGCACTGCTGGTGATGGATGTGCTGGTCGAACAGTTCGGCCGCGCACAGAGCGAAGACCTGCCGGCGCAGGTCGACACCCTGATCGACCGTCTGGCACGGGCACGGCGCGGCGAGACACTGCCGGCGATGCAGATTCCGCTGTTCGACGAAATGTCGCGCCGGGCGCAGGAACGACTCTTCATGGGGCAGGTCGCGCGCGAGATACTGGCCAGCCTGGCCGGCGTCGAACAGCAGCTCGACAGCTATTTCCGTGACCCGTCACGCGCAGCCGAACTGGCAGCCCTGGCAGCCCCGCTGAAACAGGTCGAGGGTGCGCTGAACATCCTCGGGCAGGACGCCGCGGTCAGTCTGGTGCGGCGCTGTGCCGCACAGATCGCCGACATGGCGAGCCCGGGGCACGCAATCGTTGATGGCGAATTCGAGGCGCTGGCGCACCAGTTGTCCGGCCTCGGTTTCTTCGTCGACAAGCTGCAGTACGGCCCGGCCGACCTGGACAGCATCCTGAACCCGCGCAGCGCGGCGCAGGACGCCGCGGACGCCGGTGACGGTGCCAGCGTCGAATCGGAACTGGTGGCGCGACGCGACAAGGCCGCCGAACTGCTCGACCGGCTGTCGCATGGCGAAGCGGACGAACGTACCCGCGACGAGCTGCGGCAGGCGCTCGAAACGATACGACAGGACGCCAAACTGCTGGCCGACGAGAAGCTCGAACGGCGCGCCGCCGAGGCACTGAATGCACTCAAGGCCGGCGAGACCGCAGCCGATGCGGCCATCGCCGATGCCGTACAGGGCTTCGGCAAGGTCGAGCAGGAATCGCTCGCACCATCGGCCGAAACCGTACGCCTGGCCGAAGCCAGTCAGGAGGATTTCGACGCCGAACTGCTGGAAATCTTCATCGAAGAGGCCCGCGAAGTGCTCGACAACATCGCGGCGAGCACCGGCGCCGCACGCCTGCAGCCGCACAGTCAGGATCTGCTGACCACACTGCGCCGCGGCTTCCACACGCTCAAAGGCAGCGGTCGCATGGTCGGCCTGCGCGACCTGGGCGAAACAGCCTATCTGGTGGAGCAGGTCATGAACCGCTGGCTCGCCAGCGAACGCGATGGCACGCCGGAACTGTTCGACCTGCTCGATCGTGCGCATGCCCTCTTCGCAGCCTGGGTCGAACGCCTGGCAAACGGCGACACGAGTTCGCCCGAATACGGCTGGCTCGCACCGGCCTGCGATGCCGTGCTGGGCAACGAACCCACTGAAGCGGCACCGGCACCCGCAGTCGTGGCAGGCGGCCAGCCGAACGAACCGGACACCTCCGATTTCGATCAGGACGACACGACTGCGGCATCGCTGGCGGAAACTCGCATCTTTCCGGATGAATCGCCCGCTGCGGTCAGCGAACAGTCGCCCGCCTGGGCAGACGTCGACCTCGACTTCGATCTGGACGCCCCGACCGCCGACTCGCTGGCCGAAACCCGCATCTTCCCGGCCACCCCGCCGGTCGCGGAAGCGCAGCCGGCCGATGTGGAGTCCGGTGCCGACCTTGACTTCGATCTGAGTGGGCTCGACGTCGATCCACTCGCGGAAACACGCATCTTCCCCACCGAGCCGGCGGCTTCGGACGAATCATCGTCCGAAGCGACGACTGGCCTCGATCTCGACCTGAGCACGACCGACAACGGATTGCTGGAGCAGACGCAGATCCTGGCCACCGAACCGGCGCTGGTAGAGGGTCTGATTTCGAGCGAACCGGGCGAATTCGACATCGATCTCGATCTGGACGAGGTCACGGCTGACACGATCGCCGCGCCGCCCGTCCATCCCGCTCAGCCGGCCATCGATTTTGAAAATCCGACGGAAGCGGCCGACGACCTGGACATCGAACTCGATTTCGAACTGGAAGAACCGGGCATCGAGCTCGGCGAAGCCGAACCGATCGATATCGCAGCCGAAGCCACGGACAACACCGACGACCGCGCCTCCACGACCGGCGCCGACAATACGCTGTTCAACCTGTTCATTGCCGAGGCGCGCGGCCATGTCGCGACACTGCGTCACGAACTGACGCGCCTGCAGGTCAATCCGTCGCTGCGCCCGAGCCAGGAAAGCCTTCTGGCAGCCCACACGCTGGGCGGCATTTCGCTGACGGTCGGCCAGACAGACATCAGCGTGCTGGCCAAGGCGCTGGAACACGCGCTGAACCGCTGTAACGTGCTGGGCGAGCCGCCTGCAGAAGAGCAGTCGGCGCTGCTCAACAGCGCCGCCGCCACACTCGAGGCGCAGGTCGCGTCGATCGCCGACGGTGGCATCGCAGCGCCGGCGCCGGACCTGGTCACCCGTCTCGACGCACTGTTCCAGCCGCCCGCGCAGGCCCCGGCATCGATCGAACTGCCGGTACTCGAAATGCCGGTCACGCCGATGGACGAACCGGCGCCGTCAGCCGAGCCGTCCGACGAAGCCGGTGCAGCGTCGGTGCTGGGCGGCCTGTCCGGCTTCATGCAAGGCGTCGAGCGCACCGCTACGCCGGCGACGGAAGAAACCGGATTCGGGGCCGGGATCACCGAACCAGCGGTCGAACCCTGGTCTGCGGAGGAGCCGCATACCGACGATGCCCTGCTCGAGCAGGTCATGCAGCCGCAGGCGGGCGTGCCGGACATGGACTTCGAAAAGGTCGCGCTGCCGGACGAATACGTCCTGCCGCCACCGGACGCCGGCGGAGCTCCGTCGTTCGACCTGGCACGACCGCCGGTCTTGCGGCCCGGCGCACATGGCGAAGCCGCCCCGCGCGCGGTCACCGATGACATCGATCCTCAGCTGTTGCCCATATTCATCGAGGAAGCGCACGACCTGCTGCGCGAGATCGGGCACGAACTGCGCGCCTGGCGTGACAACCCGGAGGCGCTGAACGCCAGCGACGGCCTGCGCCGGCAACTGCATACGCTCAAGGGCAGCGCCCGGATGGCCGGCGTCATGCGCTTCGGCGATCTGGTGCACGGCATGGAATCACTGATCGAGCAGCCCTGCACGCCGGAAGGCCGCACGGAAATCCTCGACGAACTGGATCAGGGCTGTGACCTGTGCGAAGAACAGGTATCCATGCTCGAACGGGGTGAAACGGCGCCGCCCGAGCAGGCGGCTGCCGCGGATGGCGCAGCAACCGCACCGGCCGGCGAAGACGAGGGCAGCGGCGCGCGCGAGCGGCCGACCGTGCGCGTACGTTCCGATCTGGTCGACCGTTTCGTCAACGAAGCAGGCGAAATGAGCATCGCGCGTACCCGGATCGAAGGCGAACTGCGTGCACTGCGCGGTTCTCTGAACGACCTGACGGACAACGTGCAGCGTCTGCGCAACCAGTTGCGCGAGATCGAAATCCAGGCGGAAAGCCAGATGCAGTCACGCATCGCGGCAGCCGAAGCGCAGCACGAACAGTTCGATCCGCTCGAAATGGACCGCTTCACGCGGCTGCAGGAACTGTCGCGGATCATGGCGGAAAGCCTGTCGGACGTGACCACGGTGCAGTACAACTTCGTGCGCAACCTCGACGCGGCGGAGACGGCGATACAGGCGCAGGCGCGCCTGAACCGCGAACTGTCGCAGGGCCTGATGTCGGTACGCATGGTGCCGTTCTCGACGCTGGAAGACCGTCTCTACCGGGTCGCCAGGCAGGCGGCGAAGGAGTCCGGCAAGAAGGTGGCGCTCGATCTGCGCAATGCACAGATCGAGCTGGACCGCGAAGTGCTGGAGAAGATGACGGCGCCGATCGAACACCTGCTGCGCAACGCGGTGGTGCATGGCATCGAATCACGCGAGGCACGCGAAGCGGCGGGCAAGCCGGAAACCGGCGAAATCGTCATTTCGCTGACACAGCAGACCAACGAAGTGCAGATCGAACTTGCGGATGACGGTGGCGGTCTGGCCTTCGACCGCATCCGCGCTCGCGCCATCGAGCGTGGCCTGCTCGGCGCCGACGAAGAGGTGGACGAGCGGCGCCTGACCGGCCTCATCTTCGAATCCGGCTTCACCACCGCGGAACAGCTGTCCGAACTGGCCGGCCGCGGTGTCGGCATGGACGTCGTGAAGAACGCGACCACCGCGATGGGTGGACGCATCGAGACGACGTCGCAGACCGGGCACGGCACGCATTTCAGGCTGTCACTGCCGATGACGCTCGCAGTGACGCAGTCGGTGCTGATCAACAGCGGCGGCAAGACCTACGCGATTCCGTCGTCGATGGTGCAGCACGCGCACGAGCTCAAGGGCGACGAGGCGACATCGCTGCGTCTGGCGGGCGGCGAGGAGTGGATGGGCAGGCACTACACCTATCACTTCCTGCCACGCCTGCTCGGCGACAGGAATTCACAGCCGGGCAACGGCACCTGGATGCTGCTGGTTGGTGCCGGCAACGAGCTGATGGCGCTCGAAGTGGAAACGCTGCGCGGCAATCAGGAAGTCGTGGTGAAGCCGGTCGGTCCCCAACTGTCGAGACTGGCGGGCATCGCCGGTGCCACCGTGCTGGCGGATGGCGAAGTGACGCTGATCATCAACCCGGTGGCGCTGGCCTCACGCGTCGGCCGTATGGCAGACCAGCCGGATCAGGTGCGGGCCGTGCCGGAACCGGTACCGGAGACACCGCTGATCATGGTGGTCGACGATTCACTGACGGTGCGCAAGGTGAGCAGCCGACTGCTCGAGCGGGAAGGCTACCGCGTGATCACGGCGAAGGATGGCGTCGATGCGCTGGAAAAGCTGGCCGAACATCTGCCCGACGTCATGCTGGTCGACATCGAAATGCCACGCATGGACGGCTTCGACCTGACCCGCAACGTCCGCGCGGACGAACGTACGCGCGACATCCCCATCATCATGATCACGTCGCGTACCGCCGAGAAGCACCAGGCGTACGCGCGTTCCATCGGCGTCAACAACTACCTCGGCAAGCCCTACGACGAAGGCCAGCTGCTGCAACTGGTCGCCGGTTATACCGGTGGCAGCGGGCGGCATTAGGCCGGCCGGCACGGCGCTGAGCGCCTGACGTCGCGGAAGGACCACAAAAAGGAACAGGGCAGAAAGACCGCGAGGTCCTCTGCCCTGTTCCTTTTCCGGTATCCGGGCCGCGGCCCGGTTCCGTCAGGCCTTCATCGTATCCAGACGCAGCTTGGCGTAGCGCCCCGGCGCATCCTCGATCACCTTGAGCTTGCCCTTGGCCGGATCGCGCGCCGGCACCTTCTCGGCATCGAGCGCGGTGACCCACTGCTGCCAGTCGGTCCACCACGAACCGGCGTGCTGCGTGCAGCCGTTGAACCAGTCATCGACATCCGCCGCCAGCTTCGGCGCGGGATTGGTCCAGTAACCGTACTTGTTGGCCGCCGGCGGATTGACGATGCCGGCGATGTGGCCGGAACCGCCGAGCACGAAACGCACCGGACCGGACATCAGCTTGGCACCCATATAGGTGCTTTTCCACGGTGCGATGTGGTCTTCGATCGCCGAGATGAAATAGACCGGCTGCTTGATCTTGCCGATGTCGATCGGCTCGCCCAGCACGGTGATGCCGCCCGGCTCGCGCAGCTTGTTGTTGATGTACATCTGGCGCAGATAGAAGCTGTGCATGCAGGCCGGCATGCGCGTCGAATCCGAATTCCAGTACAGCAGGTCGAACGGGAAGGGCTCGCGGCCCATCAGGTAGTTGTTCACCACGAAGGACCAGATCAGGTCGTTCGAACGCAGCATGTTGAAAGTGCCGGCCATCTCGGAACCTTCGAGGTAACCGCGCGAGAACATCTTCTTCTCCAGCCCCTCGACCGCCTTTTCGTCGATGAACACGCCCAGTTCGCCCGGCTCGCAGAAATCGATCAGCGTGGTGAAGAAGGTGGCGCTGGCGATGCGCTTGTCCTTCTTCGCCGACAGGTAGGCCAGCGTGGTGGCGAGCAGCGTGCCGCCGAGGCAGTAGCCGGCCGCGTTGATCTCTGTTTCGCCGGTCTGCTGGGTGATCATGTCGAGCGCGGCCAGCGGACCCTGGTGCACATAGTCCTCGAACGACAGCTGCGCCAGCTTCTCGTCCGGGTTCACCCAGGAGATGACGAACACGGTGTGGCCCTGGTCGGTGGCCCACTTGATGTAGCTGTTCGATTCGCGCAGGTCGAGGATGTAGTACTTGTTGATCCAGGGCGGCACGATCAGCAGCGGACGCTTGAACTGCTGTTCGGTGGTCGGGTTGAACTGCAACAGCTGCATCACGGCGTTTTCGGCAACCACCTTGCCCTGCGTCGTGGCGACGTTGCGGCCGAGTTCGAACGCCGTGGTGTCGGTCATGCGCACGCGCAGCTGACCGTCGCCGTCCTCGATGTCGCGCAGCAGGTTGTTGAAACCGCGCAGCAGGTTCTGGCCGCTGCTGCGCACGGTTTCACGCAGCACTTCCGGGTTGGTCAGCGCGAAATTGCTCGGGCTGAACGCATTGATGGTCTGGCGGGTGAAGAAATTGACCTTCTGCAGCGTATGCTCGTCCATGCCTTCGACGTTGCTGACCACGTCATGGATGTGGCGTGCCGAGATCAGGTAGCTCTGCTTGAAGAAGTCGAACAGGAAATGGCTTTCCCATTCCTCGCCGCGGAAGCGGTTGTCGCCCTTGACCGGCGTCGCCACCGGCGCTGCATCGACACCCATGAACTTCAGCATCGACTGCTGCCACAGCGTGTAGTAGTCCCACACCAGCCCCATCTGGGCCTGCGCCAGCTTGTACGGATTGGACAGCAGGTGCGAGGTCATGTCCATGAAGGCCTGCGCGATGCCCAGTTCGTCCGCCGGCGGCGTGATGCCGCGCTTGAGCTGGCGCTGCACATGTTCGCCGAGCAGCTTGGACGCCCGTTCGGCAACCTGGGCGTAGGTCTTGGCGACTTCCGCCGGATCCGGCAGCGTCGGTGCTTCGTCTTGTTTGGCGTCTTTTGCGGCGGGTTTGTTCATGACTTGGGCTCCCCCTGTACTTGGTTCAAGGCTGGGTGTAACGAATCACGCCGCCCTGTTCGGGCAGACGGCGAAGGCGCCCGGTCCGCCACAGGTGATTGAGGTGTGCAATCACCTCTCCCATGGCGAAACGGGTCTGGAAACTGTCGAGTGCACGCCTGAACAGCGAGGGCAGCAGTTCGGCCGCGGCCGTCGGCCGGGCACAGAGTGCCACGATCTGCTCAAGCCGTTCGGCGTGGTGCGCCTGCAGCGCGTCGATGCGCGCGTGCACGCCGCGATACGGATCCCCGTGCGCCGGCAGCACCAGGGTATCGGCATCGAGCGTGCGGAAGCCTTCGATCGAGTCGAGGTAGTGGCCGACCGCGTCAGTCTCCGGCTCGAAGGCAAGGGTCGGCGTATTGGGTGAAATCCGTGGCAGCAGCATGTCGCCGGCGATCAGCACCGGATCAGCAGCGCGATGGAAGGACAGGTGCTCCGGCGAATGTCCGTATCCGACGATGGCGGTCCAGTCGTCGTCGCCAATGCGCAGCACCTCGCCCGGCAGGACGCGCCGCATCGCGACCGGCACCTCGCCGACGACTCGGCGGTAGCGGTTACCCTCGCTGCGCATCGCCTCCGACTGCTCGTCCGGCAGGCCGTGCCGGACGAAGAAGTCGGCCATCAGCGCATTGTCCGAGGCTGGCACGGTACCGAACCACGCCTGAGCCGTGAGGTATTCGCCGAGCGACATCCAGATGCGCGCACCGGTCTGCCCGGCCAGCCACTGGCCCAGCCCGAAGTGGTCGGGATGGCAGTGCGTGATCAGGATGCGCCGGACCGGGCGGCCGGCCAGATCGCCAGCCAGCGCCGCAAGCCAGTTGGCGCGGGTCGCATCGTCGGGAAAACCGGCGTCGACCAGCGTCCAGCACGGCCCGTCGGCATCCTCGTCATCGATCGCCCACAGATTCACGTGCCAGGGCGCGAACGCGACCGGCATGCGCAGCCAGTGCACACCCCGCGCCACCGTCGCGAGGCGACCGGGCTGCGGAGCAAGGGCAGGGTGAGCTTCGAGTGCGGACAAGGCGCGCAGCGTTCCAAGATGTTGAATTCGTTGAATGGTAACCTGAAAACGGGTTCATTGTGCAGTGCAATATCGCAAACCCCGTGACTGGCGTTGCTACACTCGCGCACGCGGCGTCCGAACGCTCTTGCCGCCGGGGCGTCACAGGTGCACGAACAGATGCAGGGGAGGAAAAAGTGCGGGCAATAGTCGTATTGTCGCTGGTCATGGCTTCCGGCTGTCCGGGCGCATTCGCCGCGGACGAAGACCCGCTGACCTACGTCACCTTCAGCCAGGACTTCGCATCGCAGTGCGTGTCGCGCAACGGCGTACAGATTCTGGTCGGCAACAGCCACCCCGCACGCACGGTCACCGTCTGGCTCGACCGTTACCATATGGGTGTCGGCACCGGCGACCGCTCGAAGACCGAGATGAAGCCGGGTTCGGCACCGGTTGCGCTCGGCTGCTCCCGCACCATGGACGGCCCGCAGGAATGGCGCATCGTGCGCGCGAAATTTGCCGACTGAGTCACCCACTGCCCCCCCCGCTGAATCACAGACTGCGACACGACCGGTCCGCTGGCTGAGACAATGCCCGGATGCCGGCAATTCCGACCCGAGCCCTTGCGCACCCCATGACCTCAAGTACCCGGAACACCTCTATACGCGTCTGCGTCTTCTGCGGTTCGCGCAGCGGCGAACGAGCGGTCTATGCCGACACGGCGCTCGCGCTCGGCACCCTGCTGGCGCAGCGCGGTTTCGGGCTGGTCTATGGCGGCGGCAACATCGGACTGATGGGCCTCATCGCCGACGCCACGCTGGCGGCCGGCGGCGAGGTGATCGGCGTCATCCCGCAGCACCTGCTGGAGCGCGAAGTGGCTCACACCGGCCTGACGCAGCTGCATGTGGTCGACAGCATGCACACGCGAAAGGCGCTGATGGCCGACATCGCCGACGTATTCGTCGCCGCGCCCGGCGGCTTTGGCACGCTGGACGAACTGTGCGAAATTCTCACCTGGGCGCAGCTCGGGCTGCACGGCAAGCCGTGCGGGCTGCTCAACGTCGCGGGGTATTTCGATCCGCTGCTCGGCATGTTCGACCACGCGACCAGGGAAGGCTTTCTGAGCGCGCAGCATCGCCAGCTGATCGTTTCCGAAAATGACGCACAGCACCTGATCGACCGCCTGGTCGCCGCCATCCAACCGGGGAAGGACGTACTGCATGAGGCATGACCGGACACGCCCTCTGCTCGCCGCCATTGCGGCGCTGCTGCTGTCTCCGTCCGCACCGGCGCAGACAGCGCTGATGCGCCCGGTCGACCTGGTCGATGCGGTGCCGCTGCTGACCGATGGCGGCCGTGCCGGCTACAGCCGCTTCCTGCAGGTCGGCCTGCGTCCGCGCGCGTTCGCGCTGAACATGAATGGCGACTGGGCGTGGAACGCCGGAGCGGGCGCCGCCGAGGACGCACTCGCCGCGTGCGAGGCACACGGCCTGCCCTGCCAGCTGTACGCCGTGGATGAAGAGGTGGTGATGCCGGGCTTCGAACTGGGCGCGCCGCTGCGCGCACTGGGCAGCACCCTGGTCCAGCGGGGCTCGCCCTGATGCAATCCCACAGCCCGCTGGTTCTGACCGAAATCGACGGTGGCGTCGGCATCGTCACGCTGAACCGTCCGTTGCAGCACAATTTGATGGACGCCTCGCTGGCCGAGTCGCTGATCGCGGCGATCGATGGCATGGTCGAGCAGCCCGGCGTGCGCGTGATCGTGCTGTCCGCACTCGGCGACAGCTTCAGCATCGGCGCCGATCCTCTCGAACTCGAACGCAGCGGACTGATGGATGTCGAGCCGGCACTGGCCGCGCGCCTGCTGCGCTCGGTCAGCGACTGCATCCGTCCGGTCGTTGCACGTGTGCAGGGACCGGCCCTCGGGCTCGGCGCCGGACTGCTCGCCGCCTGCGACGTCGCGATCGCCAGCTTCGACGCGCACTTCGCGTTCGAGGGCATCCGCACCGGTCAGGTGCCGGCAGTGATCGCGCCGTACGTGATCGCAGCGATCGGGCCGCAGCGTGCTCGCCGCTACTTCCTGACCGGCGAGCGCTTCTCGGCATCCGAGGCCTACCGCCTCGGCCTGCTGTCCGAAATCGTCGGCTCGCCGGAACATCTCGACGATGCGGTCGGTGAAATCGTCGACGCCCTGCTGCTCGGCGGCCCGCGCGCACAGCATCAGGTCAAGACGCTGGTGCGCGCACTGGGCCGGCCGCGCGCAGACGAAAAGACGCTGGACCAGGCAGTCGAGATGGAAAACCGCATCGACTGCGGCGCCGAGGCACAGGAAGGGCTGGATGCCCTGTTCGCGCGCCGCCGCCCGGGCTGGGTGCCGGACGGAGCAGGCTGATGGTGTCCCTGCCCGCACAGGTGCGCATCGTCGAGGTCGGGCCGCGCGACGGCCTGCAGAACGAATGCGTGGCACTCGACATCGACCGCCGGCTGGCGCTGATCGACCGTCTGGCCGACGCCGGCCTCGCGTCCATCGAATCCGGAGCCTTCGTGTCGCCGCGCCGCGTGCCCAATATGGCGGGCAGTGCCGAACTGATGCAGCGCCTGCAGCGGCGTGCCGGCGTGCGCTATCCCTGCCTGGTACCGAACGACACCGGACTGGATGCGGCGCTGGAGGCCGGTTGCGACGAAATCGCGATTTTCGCGGCGGCTTCCGAAACGTTCTCACAGCGCAACACCGCCTGCAGCATCGCCGAATCGATGGTACGACTGAGCCTGGTCGCCGCACGGGCGCGGGCAGCCGGTCTGCGCGTGCGCGGCTATCTGTCATGCGTCATCGGCTGTCCGTACGAGGGCCCGGTATCCGCGGCCACGGTCGCGACGCTGGCAGCCGAACTCGACGCCATGGGCTGCTACGAGGTCAGCCTGGGCGACACCACGGGCATCGGCACGCCCCACGCCGTGCGCGCACTGATCGACACGGTCGCCGCGCGCGTGCCGCCGGAGCGGCTGGCCGGTCATTTTCACGACACCTGGGGCATGGGCGTGGCGAACGTCTACGCGGCAATGCTGTCTGGCGTATCGGTATTCGATGCCTCGGTGGCCGGCCTAGGAGGCTGCCCGTTCGCGCCCGGCGCCAGTGGCAACGTGGCGACCGAAGACGTGGTCTACATGCTGGAAGGTGCCGGCGTACGCACCGGCATCGATCTCGGGCGGCTGGTCGGGGTCGCCCGGTGGATCAGCGAACAGCTAGACCGCAAACCGGCGTCGCATGTCGCGCGCGCCTTCAAGTCCGGAAAAGATTGATGATCGCTTCACCCTGCACCGGCGTCTGCCGGCTCAACCCTGTCAGCGCGCTGTGCGAGGGCTGCCTTCGGTCGGGCGACGAAATCGCCTGCTGGGGTTCAACCACTGACCAGCACCGGGCACGGATACTCGAGCGCATATTCGAACGCGAGGATGCCGGGCACGTACGCGTCGCGCCCGGGGAAAAGTCATGACGGCGGACAGTTCAGCCCGACTTGCGCCGGCGCGGTTGATCCAGTCTGGGTTCGGCCGGCGCAGGGTATTCGCGCGCGCCGCCGTCTGTCCCGACTTCCGGGATGCGCGGCGGCTGCCCGCTGCGCTCGGCCTCGCGCTCGATGCGACGACGATTGGACTGGCTGCGCTGAAGTCTGAGATATCGCATGCTGGGTACCTCCGGTCCGGAAGGACGGTACGGAACGCCACACGACCGGCATACGACCTGACTACCGTCGGATACGGCAAGGGAGTCAGGTGCCGGAACCATCGCACAAGCGGGATCCGCGCCCAGGCGGCGCTGCTGCGTGGACCGATTGCGAACTTCAAGCGTAGTTTGTGGTGCGACAGAGTCAACCATGTTGAATGCATGAGAACCCTTATTTGTAATCGGTGAATCACGGTGAATGAATCACGACGCAACGCGATGCACCTGGTATTGATCAGCGGCATGTCGGGCTCGGGCAAGAGCGTGGCGCTCAACGTGCTGGAGGACGGCGGCTTCTTCTGCGTTGACAACCTGCCGGCACCGCTGCTGCCGCAGCTGGTCGGCCACCTGCGCGACGCCGGCTACAACCGCGTGGCCATCGCGGTGGACGTACGCTCCGGCAAGAGCATGGAGGCACTGCCGCCGATGATGAGCGTGCTGCGCAACGGCACCCGGCTGCAGACGCTGTTCCTCGACGCGCGCGACTCGACGCTGATCGCACGGTTTTCGGAGACGCGCCGCCGCCACCCTCTCGGCGACGACCAGACCTCGCTGGGCGAGGCGATCCGCCGCGAACGCGAGCTGCTGGCACCCATCGTCGAACTCGGGCACCGCATAGACACCAGTGACCTGCAGTCGTCGGTACTGCGCAAATGGGTACGCGAGGTGGTCGAACTGGACGACGCGTTCGGCCTGACACTGATGTTCGAATCCTTCGGCTTCAAGCACGGCATCCCGCTCGACGCCGACCTGGTGTTCGATGTGCGCTGCCTGCCCAACCCCTTCTACGACCCGGCGTTGCGGCCGCAGACCGGCTGCGACAAGCCCGTCATCGACTTTCTTGAACGCAGCCCTGACGTACTGCGCATGCGCGGCGACATCGCGCGCTTCGTCGGCGACTGGCTGCCCAGCTACGTCAAGGACAGCCGCAGCTATCTGACCGTGGCGATCGGCTGTACCGGTGGCCAGCATCGTTCGGTGTACATGGCGCAGTGGCTGGCCGAGCACTTCCGAAATGCCGCGCGCGTACTGCTGCGCCATCGCTCGCTGGCATCGGCCGCCAAATGAAACTGATGCGGCCCGGCGACTGGCTGGTGCTGGCCGCCGGCCTGGCGGCGACCATCGCCACGGCTGCCGGCCAGTG
>DATCUL010000303.1:0-1883 GCA_036567405.1 Methyloversatilis sp.
CGCTCGACACCGCGTCCGTTCGCATACATCCAGGCCAGATTGAACTGCGCCTCGGCATTGCCCATCTTCGACGCCTGACAGTACAGCGCAGCCGCCCGCGCCGGATCCCGGGTGACACCTTCGCCGTGTTCGAACTGGCGAGCCTCCGCCAGCAGCGAACGGGCAGCCGCTTCGGGTTCGAGCGCACATGCCTGCGCCCCGGCACACAGCGCCAGCGCAGCAAAAAGGCATCGGGTCAGGATCATCGGCATCGTCAGGCAGTCATCTCCGGCGCGAAACGCGCCACATACCAGTCCATCGCTTCCGCCAGTCCGCGTGTCACGTCATGGCTTGGCGCATAGCCCAGCAGGGTTTGCGCACGGCTGATGTCGGCCAGCGAGTGGCGTACATCGCCCGCACGAAAGTCCTGATAGTGCGCCTGCGCATGCCCGATTTCCGGGAAACGCTTCACGAGTTCACCGCGCATGTCTGCAAACAATTGATTCAGCGAGGTCTGTCGATGAGCAGCAACGTTGTAGACCGTGTTCACCGCATCCGGTCGCTCGGTCAGCGCAGACAGCAGGTTCGCCTGGACTGCGTTGTCGACGTAGCAGAAATCACGGCTGGTTTCGCCGTCACCGTTGATGGCCACCGGTTGCCCCAGCAGCAGCGCACGCGCCCAGCGCGGAATGACGGCAGCGTAGGCGCCATCCGGATCCTGGCGGGCGCCGAACACGTTGAAGTAGCGCAGGCCCACGCACTGCAGGCCGTAGCAGCGACCGAACACATCGGCGTACAGCTCGTTGACGTACTTGGTGACCGCATAGGGCGACAGCGGCCGTCCGATCACGTCCTCGACCTTGGGCAGGCTGGGCGAGTCACCGTAGGTGGAACTGGACGCCGCATAGACGAAACGCCCCACCTTCGCGTCACGCGCGGCGACCAGCATGTTCAGGAAACCATTGACGTTCGAGTCGTGCGTGGCGAGCGGATCAGCCAGCGAACGCGGCACCGATCCGAGTGCGGCCTGATGGAGCACGACATCGACGCCATCGCAGACCTCGGCACAGGTCGCCAGATCGCGGATGTCACCCCTGACCAGATCAAAGCCGGCGCGGGCCGCCGGCGCCACGCCGGCCAGCACTTCATCGAGATTGCGCTGGTGGCCGGTCGAAAAATTGTCGAGTGCGCGAACCTGTTGTCCCGCATGCAGCAGCACCTCGACCAGATGCGATCCGATGAACCCCGCAGCACCGGTCACCAGCCAGCGGTGCGACCGGCCGGCCAGCGAAGCGGCCAGCGCCGCCGGCAGAGCAGTCGGCTGCGTCACGACGGCCTCACAGTCGCCAAACCGAAATGCCCTGGGCGCGCAGGGCCTCCGCGTCGAACTGGCACTTGATGTCGGACAGCACGCCGCCCGGCTTCAGCTTCGACACGTAATCGCCGAGCGGACGCGCAACGAACTCCTTGTGCGCGACGGCTGCGACGATGGCATCGACCTTGGGCACGTCATTCCAGGCGTGCAGCGACACACCGTACTCGTGCTCGGCCTCCTTCGATTCGGCAACCGGATCGTGCACCAGCACTTCGATGCCGTAGCTTTCGAGCTCCCTGATCACGTCAATCACGCGCGAATTGCGCAGGTCGGGACAGTTTTCCTTGAACGTGAGCCCCAGCACCAGTGCCTTTGCGCCCTTGACCGAGGCGCCACTGCGGATCAGCTGCTTGACCGTCTGTTCCGCGACGTACTTGCCCATGCCGTCGTTGATGCGACGACCGGCAAGAATGACCTGCGGGTGATAACCCAGCATGTCGGCCTTGTGCGTCAGGTAATACGGATCGACGCCAATGCAGTGGCCGCCGACCAGGCCCGGACGGAAGGGCAGGAAGTTCCACTTGGTACC
>DATCUL010000304.1:0-3134 GCA_036567405.1 Methyloversatilis sp.
CGGCAGAAACGGCGAAACCAGCTGCGCCAGCCGCTGCAACTGCCGCACCGGCCGCGGCACCCGCAGCAACCGCGGCACTCCGGCCTGCGACGGACGCCACCGCTGCCGGGAGTGACGCAGCACCGGACACCGCAGGCATCACGCGCGTCGTCGACGACTGGGCGGCCGCCTGGGCGCGCAAGGACGTGAAAGCCTACCTTTCCCACTATGCCGGCGATTTCGAGGTGCCGGGCGGCAAGCCGCGCAGCGCCTGGGAAGCGGAGCGCCGCGCGCGCATCGACAAGCCGGGCACCATCGAAGTGCGCGTTGACAACGTCCAGATCCGGGCCGACGGTGAAGATCACGCCACCGTCACCTTCCAGCAGTACTACCGCGCACCGGGCCTGAAAAGCAGTGCGCCGAAGACGCTGGGTCTGGTTCGCCGCGACGGACGCTGGCAGATCGCCCGCGAGCGTGTCGGCGGATGAAGGCTGTGCGTTTTTCCCCGGGACGCGCGGTTGCCCGCATCCTGCGCAATGCGCTGTGCCTGTCGTCGCTGCTCGTACCGCTGGCCATCGGGTCCGGACAATCCGTTGATGCGGTGCGCTATTCGGACAGTGGGCCGGAACCCATGCTCGAGCAGGTGTTCCGCCAGATCGAACGCAACCGGCTTGATCTGGCGCTCGATCAGGTCGACGCGCTGCTGCATATCTGGCCCAATTTCCGTCTTGGCCACCTGATACGCGGCGACCTGCTGCTCGCCAGGGCGAGCGCACTGACCACCATAGGCAACGCGCCGAACGCCCCGGCCGAGCGCCTGGCCGACCTGCGCGACGAAGCGGTGGCGCGCATCCGCGCCTATCGCGACAAGCCGCCGGTAGACCGGGTGCCACGCTATCTGCTGCAGTTGCCGCCGGACCAGCGCCACGCGGTCGTCGTCGACACGCGTCGCTCGCGTCTGTACCTGTACGAGAACGTCAATGGCCGCCCGCGCTTCGTCGCCGACTACTACGTGTCGCACGGCCGGCTCGGCATCGAGAAGATGCGCGAAGGCGACAAGAAGACGCCATTGGGCGTCTACCAGGTCACCGGCTTCCTGCCGCCGGCGCGGCTCACGTCCTTCTACGGTGCCGGCGCGCTGCCGATCAACTACCCGAATGCCTGGGACCGCAAGCAGGGACGCAACGGGCATGGCATCTGGCTGCACGGCACGCCGTCGGACACCTTCTCGCGCCCGCCGCGTGCGTCCGACGGCTGTGTCGTACTCGCCAATCCGGACTTCCTCGCGCTGAACAATTCGCTCAATGGCGAATCGGTGCCGGTCATCATCAGCGACGCGGTCGAGTGGCTGACGCTGGACGACTGGCAGGCCGAACGCGCCGAATTCAACCGTGCCCTCGAACAATGGCGCCGCGACTGGGAAAGCCGCGACGTCGAACGCTATCTCTCCAACTATTCGCCGCAGTTCAGCGCCGGCGGCAAGGACTTTGCGGCATTCGCCCGGCAGAAGCGCGACGTCGGCGCCGCCCGGCAGTGGATCAAGGTCGACATCCGCAAGCTCAGCACCTTCCGCAATCCGGGCCGCGATCCGCTGGTGGTAGTCACGTTTGAACAGGACTACCGCAGCGACAATCTGTCCAGCGTGATGCGCAAGCAGCAGTACTGGCAGAAGGAAAACGGCCGCTGGCGCATCGTGTTCGAAGGCGAAGCCTGAACCTGCCGGCACGCCGCCTGTCTCTCCCGCTCACAACCCAACCGGAGTCCATCTGATGAAGAAGTTCCTGCTCGGCCTCATCGCCAGCCTCGTCCCGTTTTTCGCGCTTGCCGGCGCCAATCCGCAGGTCGAGTTGAAAACGAATCAGGGCACGATACTGATCGAGCTCTATCCGGAGGCTGCACCGGCTTCCGTCGACAATTTCCTGCAGTACGTGAAGTCCGGTTTCTATGACGGCCTCGTGTTCCACCGCGTGATCGAGGGTTTCATGATCCAGGGTGGCGGCTTCGACGCGCAGATGAACCAGAAGGCCACGCGCGCACCGATCAAGAACGAGGCTGAAGCGGCGCTGCGCAAGGGCGTGCGCAATGCACCGGGCTATATCTCTATGGCGCGCACCAACGACCCGCATTCCGCGACGGCCCAGTTCTTCATCAACCTCGTGGACAACCGCATGCTCGATTACCCCTCGCGCGACGGCTGGGGCTACGCTGCGTTCGGCAAGGTGATCAAGGGCATGGAAGTGGTCAGCAACATCGGTTCCGTACGTACCGGCGACGTCGGTCCGTACCAGAACGTGCCGCTGACCGCCGTGGTGATCCAGACCGCCCGCGTGGTCGAAGCCAAGCCCTGAATATCCTTTTGGAACATCTTCAACCACTTTTTCCGGCCGCATCTTGCGGCCGGGCAACCCGGAGACTGACATGGTCAAACTGCACACCAACCACGGCGTCATCACGCTGGAACTCGATGCCGAACGCGCGCCGCAAACGGTCGCCAACTTCCTCTCCTACGTCGAATCCGGCCACTACGACGGCACCATCTTCCACCGCGTGATCGGCAATTTCATGATCCAGGGTGGCGGTTTCGCCCCCGGCATGAAGCAGAAAGAGACGCAGGCACCGATCAAGAACGAATCCGGCAACGGCCTCTCGAACACCGTCGGCAGCATCGCGATGGCCCGTACTTCGGATCCGCACTCGGCGAGCGCCCAGTTCTTCATCAACGTCGGCGACAACCTGTTCCTCGACCGCGAACAGGCGCAGGACGGCTGGGGCTACTGCGTGTTCGGCCGCGTCATCGACGGCATGGACGTGGTCGAGAAGATCAAGGCAGTGAAGACCGGCCGTTCGGGCTTCCATCAGGACGTGCCGGTCGAGGACGTCGTGATCGAACGCGCCGAAATCGCCTGACCGGCAGGGCGGACACGGCGCATGGATCTGTTCGCATCCGACCTGCACCTGTCGTCCGCCACGCCCGCGCTCAACGCGGCCTTTGTTGCCCTGCTCGAAGGCCGCGCGCGCACTGCCCGGCGGGTGTTCCTGCTGGGCGACCTGTTTGAGGTGTGGGCCGGCGACGAAGACGCCGACCTGCCCGAATACCAACCGGTCATCGCCGCGCTGCGCGCGCTGACCGACGCAGGCATCGAACTGCACGTGCT
>DATCUL010000305.1:0-2564 GCA_036567405.1 Methyloversatilis sp.
CGCGCAGCTCGCCTTCGTTCAGCGTGCCGGCCTCGATCAGTGCCGCGATCAGCTTGCGGCCGACGTCGCGTGCCGGCAGGGTGTCGAGCACGGCGCGGCCGGCGTCTGTGACGCGCAGCCGGCGGCTGGCGCGTTGCGCGCGGGTGGCACTGATGGCCGGCGGTGCGGCCATCGCGGCGACCTCGCCTATCGGCTGCTGATAATAGTGGGCGACGAATTCCACCAGCGCCCGCCAGCCGTCCGGCAGCGGCGGACTGGCCGTGTCGACCGCCAGCAACGGCTTGATGCGGCTGGCGTCCCGATCGCCGACCGGTGTCCAGCCCCAGGCGATGCCCCACAGTTCGCTGTGTCCGAACGGCACGCGGACCCGGCGGCCGGGTTCGGCATCCGGAAAGTCCGACGCGTCATAGTCGAAAAGTGTCGGAATCGGTCTGGCCAGCGCCACCTGCAACAGCTGTCCGGATGCCATTGCTGCACTGCTTTCCGAGTCCTGTCGCGGGCTGTCAATGGATTCAGTCACTTGCGACATATCGTTCGAGAAGACTGGTCGCTGTTGTCCGCAACGCACTCATCCGGCAGGGGTTTGAGACGCGAAAAGGCTGTGGATAACTTTGTGGGAAACTTCGTGCCGATCGGTTACTTGACGGCATGCAAGTTCCATCAAATTTTTGAACAGGCGTCAAGAAAAAAAATTTCTTTTCAAAATCAACATCTTGACTTTGAAGGGTAAAACCACTCTGCCATCAATGGCTTGGCGGCGCCCTGAGCGGCCGACTGTGCATAAGTCAACCCCTGATCAACTTTTTGCATGCCCTGCGCAAAGCTGCACAGGGCGCCGATCAGCCGCGGGTGCCGGCGCGAAGCGCCCGGCTGTGGCGGTGTACCGCTTCGACCAGGGCTGAAACGTGCTCCGGTGGCGTGTGTTGGGAGATGCCGTGCCCGAGGTTGAACACATGACCCGGGTGCGGACCGAAGCTGTCGAGGATGCGTTCGGCTTCGCGGGTGATGGCTGCCGGATGCGCGAACAGTGCGGTCGGATCGAAGTTGCCCTGCAGTGCGACCTTGTGGCCGACGCGCCGGCGCGCTTCGCCGATGTCGGTGGTCCAGTCCAGGCCGAGCGCGTCGGCACCGGCTTCGACCTGTGCTTCCAGCCACTGGCCGCCGCCCTTGGTGAACATGATGACCGGCACGCGCTCGCCGTCGTGTTCGCGCCTGAGGCCGGCGATGATGCGCTGCATGTAGGCCAGCGAGAACTCGCGGTAGCCGTGCGCCGAAAGCGCGCCACCCCAGGAATCGAAAATCATCACCGCCTGCGCGCCGGCTTCGATCTGGGCGTTCAGGTAGGCGGTGACGGCATCGGCGGTCACGCCCAGCATGTGGTGCAGCAGGTCCGGGCGGTCCAGCATCAGCGTCTTCAGGTGGCGGTAGTCGTCCGACGCGCCGCCCTCGACCATGTAGCAGGCCAGCGTCCACGGGCTGCCGGAAAAGCCGATCAGCGGCACCGAGTTGTCGAGCGCGCGGCGGATTTCGCCGACCGCGTCGATCACGTAGCGCAGCCCGTCCATCGGGTCCGGTGCCTGCAGCGCGCGAATTGCGGCTTCCGAGCGGAGCGGGCGCTCGAACTTCGGTCCCTCGCCCTCGGCGAAATAGAGGCCCAGGCCCATCGCGTCCGGCACCGTCAGGATGTCGGAGAACAGGATGGCGGCGTCCAGCGGAAAGCGTTCCAGCGGCTGCAGCGTGACTTCGCAGGCCATGGCCGGCGACTTGCACAGCTGCAGGAAGCTGCCGGCACGCCGGCGCGTGGCACAGTATTCCGGCAGGTAGCGGCCGGCCTGGCGCATCAACCAGATCGGGGTGTAATCGGTGGGCTGACGCAGCAGCGCGCGCAGGAAGGTGTCGTTGCGGGGTGCGGACATGATGGTTCCTCGGATGAGCCGGCAAGGATAGCCGATCGCCGGCACCCTCGCCCCGGAGCCGGGGGGTGGTCCGTTGATCTGCGTCAGACCTTGCCCAGCATCCCCTCCCGTTCGATGAAGCCGATGATGGCGTCCAGGCTCTGGCCGGTCTTCATGTTCGAGAACACGAAGGGCCGCTCGCCGCGCATCTTCTTCGCGTCGCGTTCCATGACTTCGAGCGAGGCGCCGACCATCGGTGCCAGATCGATCTTGTTGATGATCAGCAGGTCGGACTTGCAGATGCCGGGACCGCCCTTGCGCGGGATCTTGTCGCCGGCCGCCACGTCGATCACGTACAGCGTGAGGTCGGACAGCTCCGGGCTGAAGGTGGCGGCGAGGTTGTCGCCGCCGGATTCGATCAGGATCACCTCCAGCCCGGAAAAGCGCGCGTTCAGCCGGGCGACCGCCTCGAGGTTGATCGAGGCGTCCTCGCGGATCGCGGTGTGCGGACAGCCGCCGGTCTCGACGCCGATGATGCGTTCCGGCGGCAGCGCCTCGTTGCGCACCAGGAACTGCGCGTCCTCCTCGGTGTAGATGTCGTTGGTGACCGCGGCAATGTTGTAGCGCGTGCGCAGCTCGCGGCACAGCGCCAGCGTCAGCGCCGTCTTG
>DATCUL010000306.1:0-10990 GCA_036567405.1 Methyloversatilis sp.
ACGCGACTCTGGAAGAGACGGCCGCCGCCGATCTGCTGTTGCACGTGATCGACGCGTCGGCGCCGGACCGCGATGCGCAGATCGAATCTGTGGACCGGGTGCTGGCCGAGATCGGTGCCGACGCGGTTCCGCAGATACGCGTGCTGAACAAGGTCGACCTGATGCCGGCGCTGCGTCCCGGAGCCGATCCGGGGGGCTGTGATACCATCCAGATGGCTCGCGTGAGCGCGCGTACCGGCGCAGGCCTCCCTGAACTCAGGGCAGCGATTGCGCAGCGGCTGCTGGACGAGCGTGCTGCAGCGGCCCGGCGTGTGCCGCACAGCGACGACCCGCGTGGCCTGAATCTTGAACGTCCGCCGGAGTCGGCCGCCGTCACGGCAGTCGGAGACGATACGCTGCCATCGACAGATTGCGACGGACGCTCACTTCCAACTTCCATCCTCACTTATCCAGTCTGAACGTGCTGAATGCGATCTTGATGTCGCTGAATGATCCCCGTTGGGGCAATCAGGGCGGAAACGGTAACAAGGG
This sequence comes from Methyloversatilis sp., assembly GCA_036567405.1. Lineage (GTDB taxonomy): Bacteria > Pseudomonadota > Gammaproteobacteria > Burkholderiales > Rhodocyclaceae > Methyloversatilis. Next base: position 532 of record DATCUL010000306.1, read on the forward strand.
CGGCAACCAGGGCCCTCCGGATCTAGAAGACCTGTGGCGCGATTTCAATCGTCGCCTGTCGGGCATGTTCGGGGGAAAGTCCGGTGACGGCGGCAATCGGCCGCCGGTCAGTTCTAGGCAGTTCGGTGGCGGCATTGGGGTGATACTCGGGCTGGTGCTGATCGTCTGGCTTGCCAGCGGGTTGTACATCGTCGATGCGAGCCAGCGCGGGGTCGTACTGCGTTTCGGCAAGCTGCATGAAACGACCGAACCAGGGCTGCAGTGGCGCCTGCCTTATCCGATCGACTCGCATGAACTGGTGAATCTGACGGGCGTGCGTACGGTCGAGGTCGGCTATCGCGGTACCGAACGCAACAAGGTGCTGAACGAGGCACTGATGCTGACGGATGATGAAAACATCATCAACATCCAGTTCGCGGTCCAGTACATTCTCAAGGATCCGGTTGCCTATCTGTTCCAGAACCGTTCGCCGGAAGACACCGTCGTGCATGCCGCGGAAACCGCGATGCGCGAGATCGTCGGCAAGAGCAAGATGGATTTCGTGCTGTACGAGGGGCGGGAACAGATTGCTGCCGATGCGCAGCACATCATGCAGCAGATACTCGACCGCTATCAGACCGGCATCCAGATCAGCAGGCTCACGCTGCAGAACGCACAGCCGCCCGAACAGGTGCAGGCCGCGTTCGACGACGCGGTCAAGGCCGGTCAGGATCTGGAGCGTCAGAAGAACGAGGGCCAGGCTTACGCAAATGACGTCATTCCCAAGGCGCGCGGTACCGCTTCGCGGCTGCTGGAAGAATCGAACGGCTACAAGCAGCGGATCATTGCCACGGCACAGGGCGATGCCAGTCGCTTCAAGCAGGTGCTGGCCGAATACGTCAAGGCACCGGAGGTCACGCGCCAGCGCCTTTACATCGACACGATGCAGCAGGTGCTGATGAATACGAGCAAGGTCATGGTCGACGCGAAGGGCGGTAATAACCTGCTTTACCTGCCGTTGGACAAGCTGATGCAGCAGGCAGGTGCTGCCGTGGCTGCGGATGGGGCTGCCTCTGGCGCCCGGGCGGGCGAGGTTGTGACGCTGCCGCCGCTGGCCAACGACTCGCCCGCGGTAGACATGCGATCACGTGACGCACTGCGTGCGCGCGAGCGGGGAGAACGATGATGAAGGAAAAGCTCTCCGTTTTCATCGGTGCGTTCGTCATTGCACTGACCATCGCCTCGACCTCGCTGTTTACGGTCGACCAGCGCCAGTACGCCATCGTGTTCCAGCTGGGCGAAGTGCGCAGCGTCATCGAGCAGCCGGGTCTGCATTTCAAGTGGCCGCTGGTTCAGAACGTGCGGGTGTTCGATCGCCGCATCCTGACGCTGGACAGCCAGGATCCCGAGCGTTTCATCACGTCCGAGAAGAAGAACGTTCTGGTCGACCTGTTCGTGAAGTGGCGCATCACTGATGTGAAGCAGTACTACATTTCGGTGGGCGGCAACGAGCGGCTGGCCGAGACACGGCTGCTGCAGACGGTGAATGCGGGCCTGCGCGAGGAATTCGGCCGCCGAACCGTGCATGAGGTGGTGTCGGGCGAGCGCGACAAGATCATGGAAGACATGCGCAGCAAGGCGAACGTTGATGCGGTCAAGATCGGCGTCGAGATCGTCGATGTCCGTCTGAAGCGTGTCGATCTTCCTACCGAGGTGTCCGAATCGGTGTATCGCCGGATGGAAGCAGAACGCAAGCGCGTCGCGAACGAACTGCGCTCCCGCGGTTCGGCCGAGGCGGAAAAGATCCGTGCGGATGCCGACCGCCAGCGCGAAATCATCGTCGCCGAGGCATACAGGGAAGCGCAGAAGGTCAAGGGCGAGGGCGATGCACAGGCGTCGGCGATCTATTCCGACGCCTTCGGGTCGAATCCGGAGTTCTATGCTTTCTATCGCAGCATGGATGCCTACCAGAAGAGCTTCCGCAGCAAGAGCGACATTCTGGTGCTGGAACCCAGCTCCGATTTCTTCCGCTATCTGAAGAATTCCTCGAAGCCGTCGTCGAAATGAAGGCATCCGGTCAAGCCCGCAGGCGTACTGTATAGTCGACGGGTTTTCCCCATACCGTATGGAATCAAAGGCAAGGGCCCGCTAGCCGGACTTTGCCTTTTTTCGCGATGCCTTCAATCCTGCTCATAGCGCTGGGTCTCATGCTTGTCATAGAAGGCGTGTTGCCCTTCGTGGCGCCACGGTTGTGGCGAGACACGTTCCGCCGGGCGACCGAGCTGGCCGATGGCCAGCTTCGTTTCGTCGGACTGACTTCAATGCTTATCGGTATTGCGCTTATCGCGCTGTTCAAGTGATGCGTCGCTGGCTACTTCCTGAATCAATCGAAGATCTTCTGCCGGATGAAGCCCGGCAGGTCGAACACCTGCGTCGGGCATTGCTCGACGAGTTTGCGCTGCACGGCTACGAACTGGTCGCGCCGCCGCTGATCGAGCATATCGAATCGCTGCTGACCGGCAGCGGACGCGATATGGACCTGCGCACCTTCAAGCTGGTCGACCAACTGTCGGGACGCACAATGGGGCTGCGCGCCGACATCACACCGCAGGTCGCGCGCATCGATTCGCACCTGCTCAACCGTAACGGCGTCGTACGTCTTTGCTACTGCGGGCCGGTTGTGCACGCGCTGCCGTCCGGATTCAACTCGACGCGCGAACCGATACAGCTCGGTGCCGAACTGTACGGCCACGCCGGCATTGAGGCGGACATCGAGCTGGTGCAACTGCTGCTCGGTGCGCTCGATCTGGCTCACGCACCGCTGGCACGGATGGATTTCGGGCATGTCGGCGTCTTTCGCGCGCTTGCCTCACGGCTTAACTCGCCGTCGCTGCGCGACGAAGACGGCCGCCAGGATCTGTTTGCCGCGCTGCAGTCGAAGGACATGCCTTCGCTGAATCAGCTGCTCGCCGCGGAGCCGGACGAGGTGCGGAATGCCTTCCTCGCTTTGCCGGGGCTTTACGGCAAGTCGGCCGTGCTTGATCGCGCGCGGGCGGTGCTGCCTGACTGGCCGGACATCCGGTCCGCACTGGACGAACTGGCGCAGCTGGGGGCTGCGATCGATCCCGAGGTTTCCGGCTTCGATCTGGCGGATCTGCGCGGCTACCATTATCACAGCGGCGTCACGTTTGCCGCCTATTGCACCGGTCAGGCACAGGCCATAGCGCTGGGCGGTCGTTACGATGAAGTGGGGCGCGCCTTCGGACGGGCCCGTCCGGCGACCGGGTTCAGTCTCGATCTGCGGCAGCTTGCCCAGCTCGCACCCCGCGCCGGTGCGCGTTCGGCGATACTCGCGCCGCATGCCGGAGACGCGGCACTGCGCCAGTGCGTCCGGCGACTGCGCGATGCCGGAGAGGTGGTCATTGCGACCCTGCCGGGACACGATGAAGATGTGCACGAACTGGCGTGCAGCCGCCAGCTGTTATTCGTTGAAGGTGAGTGGCGCGTCGTGCCGCTCGAAAGAAAGGTTTGAGCATGGCAAAGAATGTGGTGGTTGTCGGTAGTCAGTGGGGTGACGAGGGCAAGGGCAAGGTCGTCGACTGGCTGACCGACTCGGCGCAGGGTGTCGTCCGCTTTCAGGGCGGTCACAACGCGGGACACACGCTGGTGATCGGCGGCAAGAAAACGGTGCTGCACCTGATTCCGAGCGGAGTGCTGCGTGAAGGCGTCGCCTGCTACATCGGAAATGGTGTCGTGCTGTCGCCGGAAGCGCTGCTGGCAGAAATGGACGAACTGGAAGCGGCAGGCATCGATGTCGCCGCCCGTCTGCGCATTTCCGAAGCCTGTCCGCTGATCCTGCCGTACCACCAGGCGCTTGATCGCGCGCGTGAAGCGGCGAAGGGCGAGAACAAGATCGGCACGACCGGCCGCGGCATCGGCCCCGCCTACGAAGACAAAGTGGCGCGTCGGGCGCTGCGCCTGCAGGATCTGCTCCGGCCGACGCGCTTCGCAGCCAAGCTGGCGGAACTGCTGGACTATCACAACTTCGTGCTGACCCAGTATTTCGGTGCGCCGAAAGTCGATTTCCAGCAGACCCTGGACGGCGCGCTGGCGCTGGCGCCGCGCATCGAGAAACTGGTCGCCGACGTGCCGCGTGCGCTGTACGAGGCGAACAAGGCCGGTTCCAACCTGCTGTTCGAAGGTGCCCAGGGCACTTTGCTGGACATCGACCACGGTACCTATCCGTTCGTCACCTCGAGCAACTGCGTCGCGGGTGCCGCTGCAGCGGGCGCCGGTGTCGGTCCGACGATGCTGCACTATGTGCTGGGCATCACCAAGGCCTATACGACGCGTGTCGGCAGCGGGCCGTTCCCGACCGAACTGTTCGATGACACCGGCAAGCATCTGGCGACCAAGGGCAACGAATTCGGTGCCACGACCGGGCGGCCGCGCCGTTGTGGCTGGTTCGATGCGGCAGCACTGAAACGCTCGATCCAGATCAACGGCATTTCGGGCTTGTGTGTGACCAAACTAGACGTGCTCGACGGTGTCGAGGAACTGAAGGTCTGTACCGGCTACCGCATCGATGGTCAGCTGTCGGACATCCTGCCGGTCGGAGCGGAAGAACTGTCGCGCTGCGAGCCTGTCTACGAGACGCTGCCGGGCTGGAAGGACACCACTTTCGGCATCAAGGCACTTGATTCGCTGCCCGCCAATGCCCGCAGCTATCTGAAGCGCATCGAAGAGATATGCGAAGTACCGGTGGACATGATTTCCACCGGACCCGATCGGACTGAAACCATCCTGCTCCGCCATCCGTTCGAGTGACGGCTTTGCAGGTGATGGTCCGCGCGATCTTGTCAGGTCGTGCGGACCGCTTTGTTTTCGGCGTTGCAAAAGAAAAAAGCCGACATTTCTGTCGGCTTTCGTCTTGGCTGTTTGGTGCCCAGGAGAGGACTCGAACCTCCACACCTTGCGGCACTAGTACCTGAAACTAGCGCGTCTACCAATTTCGCCACCTGGGCAAGAGGCTGCGCATTCTAAAGAAAGCATTTACGTTGTCAAGAGAATCTGAAAAGAAATTGAAACCGAGCAAAATCCGCCGTGCCGATCCGTTCTTCGAACGCGAGTCGACGCGCTATGACAATCCGCTGCCCAGCCGCGAATACATCGTGCAGGTCCTCGAAGAGGCCGCGATGCCGATGACGGCCGACGAGCTGGCACAGGCGCTCGACATCCAGCCGGTCGAGCGTGAGCACTTCGTGCGCCGCCTTGCGGCGATGGAGCGCGAGGCGCAGCTGATGCGCAATCGGCGCGACGCCTACATCATTCCGGACAAGGCAGACCTCATCGCAGGCCGTGTCGAGGGCCATCCCGACGGCTTCGGCTTCGTCATCACCGGCGAAGGCAAGGGCGACATCTTCCTCAGTGCCCAGGAAATGCGCAGCGTACTGCACGGCGACCGCGTGCTGGTGCGCGTGTCCGGCCTCGATCGGCGCGGTCGGCGCGAGGGCAGGGTGGTCGAAGTCACCGAGCGTGGTACCAGTCGCCTGGTGGCACGTGTCGTCGAAGAACATGGCGTGCAGTTCTGCATCGCCGAGAACCGCCGCATCCGTCAGCAGATCGTGCTGGCTGCGCCAGAGAAGGGCAGGCGCGCGCTGCGTGCCGTTGCCGGCAGTGTGGTCGAGGTCGAACTGATCGAGCAGCCGACGCGCTACACGCCGCCGATCGGCCGCGTGGTCGAAGTGCTCGGCAATTTCGGCGATGCCGGCATGGAGATCGAGATCGCGCTGCGCAAGCACGACATGCCACACGAGTTCTCGGCGCGCACGCTGGCGGCAGCCAACCGCCTGCCGGACGAAGTCCGCGCCAGCGATCTGGGCAAGCGCGAGGATCTGCGCGAACTGCCTCTGGTCACGATAGACGGCGAGACCGCGCGTGACTTCGACGACGCGGTCTACTGCGAGAAGCTGGGTCGAGGCTTCAGGCTCGTGGTTGCGATCGCCGACGTCAGCCATTACGTGAAGCCGGGCACTGCTCTGGATACCGAAGCATTCGAGCGTGGCAACTCGGTATATTTCCCGCGTCGCGTCATCCCGATGCTGCCGGAGAAACTGTCCAACGGGCTGTGCTCGCTGAATCCGCACGTTGATCGCCTGTGCATGGTGTGCGACATGGATGTGTCGGCGGCCGGCGTGATCCAGCGCTACCGTTTCTATCCGGCCGTGATGAACTCCAAGGCCCGCCTGACCTATACCGAGGTGGCGGCCGCGATCTACGACAAGGACAAGGCTGCGCGCGAGCGCCTGGCACCGCTGCTGCCGCGTCTCGAAGCGCTCGACGCGGTGTTCCGCGCATTCGGCAAGGCACGTGCCAAGCGTGGCGCGATCGACTTCGAAACCGTCGAGACGCTGATGCTGTTCAACGACGAAGGCAAGATCGATCGCATCGTGCCCTATGCCCGCAACGACGCGCACAGGCTGATCGAGGAATGCATGCTGGCCGCCAATGTGTGTGCGTCACGTTTCCTCGAGGAAAACGCGCAGCCGACGCTGTACCGCGTGCACGAAGGTCCGAGCGAAGACAGGTTGCAGAAGCTTCGCGCCTTCCTGGGCGAATTCGGTTTCCAGCTCGGCGGTGGCGACAAGCCGCACGCCAAGGACTACGCCGAACTGCTGGAGCGCATCGGCGAGCGGCCGGACCGCCAGCTGCTGCAGACCGTGATGCTGCGTTCGCTGCGTCAGGCCATCTACAGCCCGGACAATGTCGGTCACTTCGGCCTGGCCTACGAGGCCTATACCCACTTCACTTCGCCTATCCGCCGCTATCCCGACCTGCTGGTGCATCGAGCGATCAAGGCGGTGCTGACGAAAAAGCGCTACGAGCCGGGCGACTGGTCCGACATCGGTCTGCACTGTTCGACCACCGAGCGTCGCGCCGACGAAGCCAGTCGCGACGTCACCAACTGGCTCAAGTGCTACTTCATGCAGGACCGGGTCGGCGAGGAATTCGAGGGCAGCGTTTCTTCGGTCGTGCCGTTCGGCCTGTTCGTAGCGCTTGATGACGTGTTCATCGAAGGTCTGGTGCACATTTCCGAACTCGGGGCCGACTACTTCCACTACGAGGAAGGCAAGCATCGCCTGGTCGGCGAGCGCAGCGGTCGCATGTACCGTCTGGCGGACCGCGTACGCATCCAGGTGGTGCGGGTCGACCTGGACAATACGCGCATCGATTTCCGTCTCGCCGGCAGCGGCGAGCGCGACTTCGGACGCATTCCCCAGCCTGCGCTGCTCAAGCCCAAGGCTGGGGTGACCGGCCCCGCCTCCCGCCGTCGCGTCGCGGCGGATGCTGCAAGCGCGCCGTCTTTCGACGACAATGCGCGCGCCGCAAGGAAGCGCGCGTCGCCGGATCACGGCGTGTCGGCTGCGTCTACACCCACCGGTGTCCGCAAGTCGGGCGGGAAGGCCGCGGCGGTGGCTCCCGGTCCGGTGAAGGCGAAGAAGGCTGCTGCGAAGAAAACGGCGGCCAGCAAGAGTGCCGGGAAGAAGACGTCAGCAAAGAAAAGCTCGACCAAAAAGACCGCGCCCGGGAAGGTTGTCGCCAAGAAGAGCGTGGTAAGCAAAAGCACAGGAAAGAAGACCGCAGTGAAAAAAGCGCCGGCCGGAAAGCCGACCACCACGGGCAAGAGCACGCGCAGCGCGAAGACATCCGCACCGAAGCGGAGGGTCCGGGAATGAGCGATACCCGTTACATCTTCGGTTTCCACGCAGTGACCGCCAAGGTTCGCCACGCGCCGGATGCGGTGAAGGAAGTGTTCGTGTCCACCGCACGTCAGGATGGCCGCATGCGCGACCTGATCCGTGCGGTCGAGACGGCCGGCATCAGGTGGGTGCAGATGGAACCGGCCCGGCTCGATGGCCTGGCCGGAGGTGCCGCGCGCCATCAGGGCGTGGTGGCGCGTGTGCTGGCGCAGATTCCGTACCAGTCGCTGGACGACGTGCTGGATGCGCTGTCTGAACCGCCGCTGCTGCTGGTGCTCGACGGCATCCAGGATCCGCACAATCTCGGCGCCTGCCTGCGCGTGGCCGATGCCGCCGGCGCGCATGCCGTCGTGGCGCCGCGTGACCGTGCGGTCGGCCTGAATGCGACTGCGATCAAGGTGGCGAGCGGCGCCGCCGACACCGTGCCCTACGTCACCGTGACCAATCTGGCGCGCAGCCTGCGTGAGATGAAGGACCGGGACATTCTGACCATAGGCGCCGCAGGCGAGGCCTCGCAATCGATGTATGCGGTAGACCAGTCGGGTGCCGTGGCCTGGGTGCTTGGCGCTGAAGGTGATGGCATGCGCCGGCTCACCCGCGAGACCGTCGATGTGCTGGCCGCCATCCCGATGCATGGCGCGGTCGAAAGCCTGAACGTATCGGTGGCCAGCGGTATCTGCCTGTTCGAAGCCAGGCGGCAGCGCGGCGCCCGTATTGCCTTGTAAGACCGGCCTTTCGCAAGCTATACTGATGGGCTTACCTTGCCTCACCGGATGCGCATGCCGGGAGGCTTAACCGTCGATGTCCGCCGAAACTCGGGCGCCGGCAAAAAACCGCAAGGAGATTACATGCGACATTACGAAGTGGTTTTCATCGTCCATCCGGACCAGAGCGAGCAGGTGCCCGCGATGGTCGAGCGCTATCGCACGCTGGTGACCGGCCGCAGCGGCACCATCCACCGCCTGGAAGACTGGGGCCGCCGTCAGCTGGCCTATCCGATCCAGAAGGTGCACAAGGCGCACTACGTGCTGATGAACATCGAGTGCGACAACGAAACGCTGGCCGAACTCGAGCACGCGTTCAAGTTCAACGACGCTGTGCTGCGCCATCTGACAATCAAGATGCGCAAGCCGGTCGTCACGCCGTCGCCGATGATGAAGGAAGAGAAGTCGCGTTCCCTGCTGGCACCGGCCGCCGAGGCTGCCGCTGAGGCAGCACCCGCGACGGAGCAGCCGGCGGCTTGACCACCGGGGGTACAGGAGAAGGGCAGCACGCAGTCGGTCCGGCGGTAAACAGCTTCACGCTGTACGCCACACTGATCGAATGCGACGGTTTGAGACAGACCCCGGCCGGCGTGCCGATCCTGCGAGGATGCCTGCAGCACCTCTCGCAACAGATCGAAAACGGCGCACCGCGTGAAGTCAGGTTTGAAACCGGATTCGTGCTGCTGGGCGAACAGGCCAGGTTGCTGGCCGCAGCCCCGCTCGGAACCCCGCTGATCGCGCAAGGATTCATGGCAGCCCGCAGTGCAAAGAGCAGGCAGGCGGTCATGCACATAAACAGTATCGAATTCGCAACGGGCAGCTGACAGGCAACCGTTGCCAAAGTGGAAGGAACCCACCATGGCTTTCAGACCGAAAAACAAGAAGAAGGACGAACGCGGCTCGCGCAGCATGTTCAAGCGCCGCAAGTTCTGCCGCTTCAGCGCCGAGAAGATCGAAGAGATCGACTACAAGGATGTTGAAATCCTCAAGGACTTCATCTCCGAAAACGGCAAGATCATGCCGGCCCGCCTGACCGGCACCCGTGCCGGCTACCAGCGCCAGCTGTCGACCGCCATCAAGCGTGCCCGCTTCCTGGCGCTGATGCCCTACACCGACCTGCACCAGTAAACGAGGAGACGACCATGCAAGTAATCCTTATGGACAAGGTCGCCAAGCTGGGCGATCTGGGCGATGTGGTGAAGGTGCGTGACGGTTACGCACGCAACTTCCTGATCCCGACCGGCCGCGCAAAGCGCGTCACGCCGGAAAACCTCGCCGCGTTCGAAGCCCGTCGCGCCGAGCTGGAAAAGGCTGCTGCAGAGCGTCTGGCCGCTGCCAAGGCAGTCGCCGAGAAGCTCGAAGGCTTCATGGTGCAGATCACGCGCAAGGCCGGTGTCGATGGCCGCCTGTTCGGTTCGGTGTCGACTTCCGACATCGCCGAAGCGCTGGCTGCCCAGTCCTTCCCGGTCGACAAGTCGATGGTGCGCATGCCGGACGGTCCGCTGAAGATTGTCGGCGACGCACAGTTCGAGATCGCGCTGCACTCGGACGTGATTGCCAGCATCACCGTATCGGTGCTCGGCGAGCATTGATCGGCTGGCTGTCCTGTGGGACAGTCATGAAGGGGCCACCTGCGGGTGGCCTTTTTCGTTGACTGTCCATCCACAGCGCTTCCCACAGGTTTTCCACAGCTTGTCCCGTTGTGCCGTGTGTCTTGCAGGACTAGATTGCAGGGTTGCAGCCCCGGGTTTTCCAGAATGAAAAAGACATCATGAGCAGCTTCCGCAATGCCGCAGGTCCGGAGGTTCTGGCCGCACAGTCCGCACAGGACAGGCAGGTCGCATCGCTGAAGCTGCCGCCGCACTCGATCGAGGCTGAGCAGTCTCTGATCGGTGGCTTGCTGCTGGACAACAGCACCTGGGACCGCGTTGGTGACCAGGTTGCCGAATCGGATTT
>DATCUL010000307.1:0-16563 GCA_036567405.1 Methyloversatilis sp.
CACTGGCCGGCGAACTGGCTGCCCGGCATTCATCGGTCGAGCTGCGCACCGTGTCGGCCGACCTCAACAGCGCCGACGGACGCGCGGCGGTTGTGGCGGCTGCGGAGGCGCTGCCGGGTGGCGCGAACCTGCTGGTCAACAACGCCGGCGTCGGCGAGCTGGCGTGGTTCGCCGACCAGAGCGATGCCGCCATCGAACGGATCGTGCAGACCAATGTGCTGGCGCCGATGCTGCTGGTGCGGGCATTGCTGCCGTTGCTGCTGCGGCAGCCCCATGCACGCGTCGTCAACGTCGGCTCGATACTTGGCGACATCGGCCACCCGGGCAGCGTGGCCTACTGTGCGAGCAAGTTCGCACTGCGCGGTTTCACCGAGTCGCTGCGCCGGGAGCTGGCCGGCGGCACGCTGAAGGTGCAGTACCTGGCGCCCCGTGCCACGCGCACCGCACTCAACAGTCCGGCCCAGGTCGCGCTGAACGCCGAACTCGGTATCGCCAGCGACGCGCCGGAAGTGGTCGCGCAGGCCCTGCTCGAACTGCTCGACGGCCGCCGCACGGAGCGCCACATGGGGTGGCCGGAACGGCTGTTCGTCCGCATCAACCGCATGCTGCCGTCGCTGGTGGATTCAAGCCTGCTGCGACAACTGCCTGTCATCCGTCGTCATGCACAACAAGGAGTGAGAAAGTGAATGCATTCATCCGCGGTTCGTTGGCGCTGTTTGCCATCCTGACGCTGTCACCGGCCTGGGCCGGGTTGGACGAGTCGATCGCCCGCCTGCAGTCGGAGTGGGAGCAGATCAAGTACAGGCAGCCGGCCGACAAGCAGGAGAAGGCCTATGAGGAGCTGACCAAGGAAGCGGTCGCCGTGCGCGCCGAAAATCCGGATCGCCCGGAAGCCGACATCTGGTACGGCATCATCGTGGCCAGCCATGCCGGTGCCAAGGGCGGGTTGGGGGCGCTGTCGCTTGCGAAGGACGCGAAAGCCGCGCTGGAGAAGGCGATGGCGCGCAATCCCGAGGCGCTCGGCGGTTCGGCCTATGTCACGCTCGCGACGCTCTACTATCAGGTGCCCGGCTGGCCGATCGGCTTCGGCGACAAGGACAAGGCGCGCGAGCTGCTGAATCGCGCGGTGGCGCTCAATCCGCGCGGCATCGACAGCAATTACTTCATGGGTGATTTCCTCTACCGTACCGGTGAGTACGACAAGGCGAAGGTATCGCTGGAACTGGCGCTGCAGGCTCCGCCGCGTCCGACCCGCCCGCTCGCCGACGAAGGCCGCCGCAAGGAGATCGAGGTGCTGCTGGCCAAGGTCAGGGACAAGCTGAAGTAAGGTTTGCCCGCGCACCGGTGATCGGGTGCAGTCGCCCGACCCACGCCACAAACCGGCGCGGGCGGGAGACAATGATTGTCTGTCGTTCTGGCGGTGGCCGATGGATGAGAGTTCTTCTCGTTGAAGATGACGCGCTGCTCGGCAGCGGTATCCGCGATGCGCTCGAGCAGGCGCGTTATGCCGTTGAGTGGGTACGCGACGGTGCGCTCGCGCTTGAAGCGCTGCGTGGTGCGAGCGTCGATCTGGTGGTGCTCGACCTTGGCCTGCCGAAGCTCGATGGCATGGAGGTGTTGCGGCGTGCGCGCGAACTGGGCGCCGCGGTGCCGATACTTGTGCTGAGCGCGCGTGACACCACGCTGCACCGCATCGGCGGGCTGGATGCCGGCGCGGACGACTACATGGCCAAACCGTTCGACGTCGATGAGTTGCTGGCGCGCCTGCGCGCGCTCGAGCGACGTGCCCGCGGTGCTGTCGTGAACCTCATCCGGTACGGTGCAATAGAGGTCGATACGTCGGCGCTGACCGTCACGTTCAACAGCCAGGCGGTTGATCTGCAACGGCGTGAATTCATGGTGCTGCGCAAGCTGCTGGAAAACGTCGGCAGCGTGATGAGCCGCCAGCAACTGGTCGACAATGTCTATGGCTGGGACAGCGATCTCGAAAGCAATGCGCTCGATGTCCATATACACAATCTGCGGCGCAAGCTCTATCCGGAGCTGATACGGACGGTGCGCGGCGTCGGCTACGTGATCGATCCGCTGCCGGTTGCTGCGCGGCAGGACGCCTGATGCGGCGCGGCGTGTCCATCAGGGCGCTGCTGCTGGCCGGCAGCGCGCTGATCCTGCTCGGCGTGCTGGGCACTGCGACCTGGCTTTCGGTCGAAGCCGGACAGTACGAGGCCGACGAGCTGTTCGATGCGCGCCTTGCCACTTCGGCTCGCGTGCTGGAAAGCCTGATTGCCCGGCAGGTCGAAGACGCGACCGTCAGTTCGCCGCTGGTCATGTCGCTGCCAGCGCCGCTGGAAGCGGAGTCGAGTCTGCACGACAGGATCGAGGCAAGCCGGCATGCGCTGCCACTGATCAATGTGCTGCGCGAGTGGGTATTCGGCCTGGATGAGGCGGAAACCCCGATCGGGCACCGCTACGAAACGCGGCTGGCCTATCAGGTGTGGGGCGGCGATGGTGCAGCGACTTTTCCGCAACTGATGGCGCGTTCAGGTTCGGCGCCGGTGGCACCGTTCGCGCCGATGCGAGCGGGTTTCAGCGACCGCGAACTCGAACACGAACTGTGGCGCGTTTTCGTGCTGCAGTCCGGCGAAGTCTGGATACAGGTGGCCGAGCGCACCGATGCGCGTCAGGAGCTGACGGCGAAACTGGGCTGGGCGACCGGAGCGCCCATGCTGGTCGGCTTGCTGGTGGTGCTTGCGCTGACCGGCCTGCTGATCGGCTACGGACTCGCGCCGCTGTCGGAACTGGCCGATCGGATATCAGCCCGCCTGCCGCAGGACGACGAGCCGCTCGAGCTGTCGCGTGTGCCGGGTGAGATCGCACCCGTACTGAATGCGCTCAATGCGCTGTTCGGACGGGTGCGCAGCACGCTGGAGCGCGAGCGTCGCTTCATCGATTCGGCGGCGCACGAACTGCGTACGCCGCTTGCTGCCCTGAGCATCCATGCGCAGAACGCGCGTCGCACCGAAGACCCGGCGCAGCGCGAGAAATCGCTCGACAACGTGCTCGAGGGTGTCGGACGTACCGTGCATCTGGCCGAGCAGATGCTCGCGCACAGCCGGGCCGGACGCCCTACCCATGACGCGCCTGTGTCCCTGCGTGATGTGGTACGTGACGCGGCCATGCAGCGCCGGCCGGGGTGCGAGGCGAGCGGACACGTGCTGCGGGTCGCCATCTGCGACGACGACTGCGTGCTGCATGCCGACGCCACCGGTCTGTCCAGCATGGTCGGCAACCTGATCGACAATGCGCAGCGCTATGCCCCCTCGGGTACCGCGATCGACGTGACGCTCAGCTGCGAAGGCGGTGTGGCGCGACTGGCGGTCAGCGATGCCGGACCGGGCATACCGTCAGAACTGCGCGAACGCGTATTCGAGCCCTACTACCGCATCCCCGGTTCGGCCGGCAGTGGCAGCGGCCTGGGGCTGGCCATCGTGGCCGAGGTCGCCGAACGCCTGCACGGCCACATCGCATTGCGGGAAGGCGAGGGCGGGTGCGGCATGTGCGTCGAGATATCGATTCCCCTTGATGTGGAACGCCGGGCGGAGGAGCCGCGACCGGCCTGATCAGCCTGCCTGCCGGCGCACGAAGGCGTCGACCTCGGACAGGCGGTCCGGGGTGCCGACGTCGAACCAGTGGCCGGTATGAAGCGTGCCACTGACGCGGCGCGCTCGCATGGCGATGCGCAGCAGCGGCGCCAGCCTTGCCGGGGCGTCCGGATCAAGGTCGTCGAACAGCGCTGGGTGGTAGGCGCCGATGCCGGAATAGGTCAGGCGTGCCGGTCCGGAATCGCCCGCCATGCCGTTTTCCAGCGTGAAGTCGCCGTCGGGGTTGTGCGCTGGATTCGGCACGAGCAGCAGGTGCGCCAGCAGGCCGTTGCTGTCCAGGTTGGCCGCCGCCCGGATCAGGGGGCGGAAATCCGCATCACACCAGATATCGCCATTGACGACGATGAAGGGGGCGTCCCCCAGAAGTCCGGCAGCGTGTGCGATGCCGCCGGCGGTCTCCAGCGCACCTTCCGGCTCGGCCGACCAGCTGATCCGGGCACCGAGCGCCGCGCCGTCGCCGAGCGCCCCGACCAGCTTGTCGCCGAGATGGGCGTGGTTGATCACCAGTTCGGTGATGCCGGCGGCGACCAGCCGGTCGATGTGCCAGACGATGAGCGGCCTGCCGCCGACTTCGAGCAGCGGCTTCGGCAGGTGGTCGGTCAGTGGTTTCATGCGTTCGCCGCGACCGGCGGCGAGAATCATTGCCTTCATTGCAGCTTCCAGTTCAGAACGTGTAGCCGGCCTGCGGCGTGATGCCTTCGAGCCGGTTCAGTAGTCGCGCCAGCGGCGCCAGATCGCGGTAGCGCATGGCGGTGGTTCGCAGATGGTTCATCACGCGCGGCATGTCCTTCAGGTAGCCGTCCTTGCCGTCGCGGTGGTTCAGGCGCGCAAAGATGCCCAGCACTTTCAGGTGGCGCTGCACGCCCATGAATTCGTAGTCCCGGTGGAACTCGGCGAACTCCGCGCGCACCGGCAGCCCGGCGCGGCGTGCGTTCTGCCAGTAGCGGATCAGCCAGTCCAGCACCTGCTCCTCGTCCCAGGTGATGTAGGCATCCTTGAACAGGCTGACCAGGTCGTAGCTGATCGGGCCGTAGACGGCGTCCTGGAAGTCGATCACGCCGGGATTGGGGCGGGTCACCATCAGGTTCCGGCTGTGGTAATCGCGGTGTACATAGACCTGCGGTTCGGCCAGATTGACGTCGAGAATGCGGTCGAACACCTCGTACAGCGCGGTGGTTTCAGCCTCCGACAGTTCCGCCTTCAGGTGGCGACCGACGTACCAGACGGGGAACAGCTCCATTTCCGCCAGCAGCCGGTCGCGGTCGTATTCGGGCAGCACGCCGGGCCGGCTGGCCTTCTGGATGTCGATCAACGCCGTGGTGGCGTCGTGATACAGGGCGGGCGCGTTCTCCGCGTCGAGCACGTCCAGATAGGTGGTGCTGCCCAGGTCGGACAGCAGCAGGAATCCGCGCTCCACGTCCTGCGCGCGCACGGCCGGCACATGTGCACCTGCTGCTTCGAACAGCGCCTGCACCGCCAGAAACGGCCGGCAGTCCTCCTTCGGCGGAGGGGCGTCCATCGCGATGAGGGTGTTGCCGTCAGCCAGCGTGACACGGAAATAGCGGCGGAAACTGGCATCGGCCGAAGCGGGTTGAATGTCCGGCGATTGTCCGGGGAACTGCGTGCGCAGCCAGTCGGTGAGAGCGGCGAGGCGCGTGTCTTGAGCGGTCATGGGGTGTTCCGGAACTGCCTTGTCATGGTGAGCGGTTGCCGCGCCATGTAAATTGTTACTGTCGCGGACCGGGAAAAGGGTGGCGTTTGATAATATGCGCGATTCTATAACGCGACTGCGCGCAGTCCGGCTGTGTTCGCCGCTGCGCGACAGCCGGTCTCCAACCGCGATTCGCCCGCTTCCAGTCCTCTCATTCGTGCTCAGGCGTTCCGTCATTCTCTATCTGGCCTGGATGTCCGGCTCCGCGCTGGCAGCCGAGGCTCTGCCGCAGCTCAAGGTCGATCCGTCGCTGGTTCCGCCGTCGCGCCGACCGGCCAAGACCGTCAAGGGGGCCGATGCCGCTGTCCAGGCGCCGCAGCCGACCACGGAGGCCGCTGCCATCCCCGACAGTGGCGCGTCGGACTCGTCTGCACCGGCAAGTGCCGCGATACCGACGCCAGCCGCCTCGTCGCCGGTCCCTGTGGTTGTCGCACCGACGCAGGTGCCATCCGCAGCCGAGCCCGCTGTTCCAGCCGCCGCGGCTGCTCCTGCGGCGGCACCGGCGCGTGCGCCTGCTGTCGTGCAGACGCCGAAACCGGTCGCTGCGCCTGCCGTTGCGGCGCCGGTGGAAAAGCCGGCAGATCGTTTTGGCGACGCACCGCCGGGGTCGGGCAATGAAACCTTCGCCCGTGGCCTGCCCGCACTGAAGGTCGACAGCGCTCTGGTGAAGCAGCCGTCCGCGGTTGCCCGCAAGTCCGTTCCCGGGCAGTCCCAGTCCGCCGCGCGCAGCGCAGTCGCTGCCGTCGATGTGCCGCCGACGCGCAGCAGCGAACCGTTCGCACGGGGTTTGCCGCCGCTCAGGGTCGATCGTTCGTTGCTCGGTGCGCCGCCGGTCGTCCGTCGGCGCACCGAGGCTCCCGTGGTTGCCGGCATGCCAAGAGGTGTGCCGGGAGGCCCGGCGGCGCCGGAAACCGATCTGGTCGCGGTGCCGCCCGCTTTCGAGGAAGACGATGTCTCGCTGATGATGTACGGCAAGATATCGCTGGCGCAGTTCGTGGAACGCAATCCGGACTTCGATTCGACGCTGATCGACGCCGACCAGATCAGCGGCGTCACCGACGAGACGATGCACGCCGAAGGTGCGGCCGAACTGCGCAGGCCGGGTACCACGCTGAACGCCGATGTTATCGACTATGCGATACCGGGCGATGAACTCAACGCAAGGGGGAATGTGCGACTGGTGCGCAAGGATGACGTGATCGAAGGCCCGTCGCTTCGCTATCAGCTGAGCAGGGGAGAGGGCGTGTTCGACAAGCCGCGCTATACCCTGCGCCGCAACCTGCAGACCGGCGAGAACCTTAAGACGACGACCGGCACCGGCCAGGCGGATTCGATGGAGTTTCTTGGCGAAAGCCGCGTCCGCATGACGAACGCGACCTATTCGACCTGTGAACCGGGCAACCGGGACTGGTACGCCAAGGCCGAGACACTGAATCTGGATTTCACGTCCGACGACGGCGGCGGCAGCAACGGCACCGTGTATTTCAAGGACGTGCCGGTGCTCTATTCGCCCTGGCTGGACTTTTCGCTGAACAACAAGCGCTCGTCGGGTTTCCTGGCGCCGACCTTCGGTACGTCCAACCGTACCGGTATCGATTTCCTGCTGCCGTACTACTGGAACATCGCGCCCAATATGGACGCGACCATTGCGCCGCGCCTGCTGGGCACACGCGGCCTGATGCTGAGCAACGAGTTCCGTTACCTGAACGAGAACTACCATGGCATCGCCCGGTTCGACTACCTGTACAACGACAGCACGCTTGATCGGGAGCGCCACGCGCTGAGCATCCGGCACACGCAGCAGATCACCCCTCAGCTGACCGGCGTGCTGAACTACAACGAGGTGTCGGACAGGGCCTACTTCACCGACATGGGAAGCCGGCTCTCGGTGACGTCGACCAGCTATCTGGCGAAGGAGGCATCGCTGACCTATGCTGGCGACTGGTGGACGCTGACGGGCAGGGTGCTCGAATACCAGTCGCTGGCCAACCAGTCCGCACTCTATTCGCAGTTGCCGTCGCTGATACTCAATGCCTATCGCGGTGACATGCCTGCCGGCATGGCATTCCGCATGAACAGCAGTTTCACCAGCTTCCAGATCAACGACACCAAGCGCGACGAAGGCCGCCGCGTTGTGGCCTATCCGCAACTGGCACTGCCGATGCAGACCTCGTACATGACGATCACACCGAAGATCGGCGTGCATATGAGCGCCTACGATATTGATCGCGGCAGCAACAATGCGGCGCTGCCGACCTCGCTGTCGCGTGCGATACCGATCTTCAGTCTGGATACCAGCACGGTGTTCGAACGCGATTCCGATCTTTTTGGCCGGGGGTACATCCAGACGCTCGAACCGCGCGTGTATTACGTGCTTTCGTCATACAAGGATCAGTCGAAATTCCCGGTGTTCGACAGTGGTCAGGCCGACTTCAACTTCGCCCAGATCTTTTCCGAGAACGTGTTCGTCGGCCAGGACCGCATTTCGGACAGCAATCAGATCACCACGGCGGCGATTTCGCGTTTCGTCGATCCGGACAACGGGGCCGAGCGCGCGCGTCTGGCATTGGGTCAGCGCTTCTATTTCAGCGACCAGCGGGTCACCTTGCCAGGTGGTGTGCAGCGTACGGACCGGATCGCCAGCACGCTGGCGTCGGTTGCCGGCGAACTGCTGCCCAAGACATGGGTGGATGCGACAGTGCAGTACAACCCGGATCAGGGGAAGACCGAGCGCTATAACGTTTCGGCACGCTACAACTCGAGGCCGGCGCAGGTGTTCAACGCGTCCTACCGTTTCCGTCGCCCCACGCCGAGGGTCGGCGAAATCCGCGATGTGGACTTCTCGGCGCAATGGCCCTTGACCAACCGCTGGTATGGTGTCGCGCGGTACAACTTTTCGATTGCCGAAGAGCGACTGGTCGAAGGGCTGGGCGGTCTTGAATACAACGGCGGGTGCTGGGTCGGGCGTGCCGTGTTCCAGCGCATCGCCACAAACGTCCAGAGTTCGCGTACTGCGCTGTTCTTCCAGCTCGAACTCAACGATTTTTCCCGTATCGGTTCAAACCCGCTGGATGCGCTCAAGCGCAGCATTCCGGGCTATGGCCAGATCAACCAGAGTGTTGCCGACCCGATCTTTGGCGACGATTTCTGACGGACCGTGTACATGTTCAAGAAAATCATTCCAGCCCTCATGTTCATCCTTCTCTGCTCGCTCGGCGTGACCGGGGTCCGGGCTCAGGATGCCGAACCGGAACCGCCCGAAGCCGTTCAGGTCGATCGGATCGTCGCGGTGGTCAACAACGACGTGATCACGCTTTACGAGCTGCAGGCAAGGGTGGCGCAGAGTGTCGCGCAACTGCGCAGCCGCAACATTACGCTGCCGCCGCGAGAAGATTTTGAGCGCCAGGTGCTCGAACGCATGATTCAGGAGAAGGTTCAGCTTCAGTACGCCGAGGAAAGCCAGTTGCGCATCGACGACCGCATGCTGGATTCCAGCATGGCGCGGATTGCCGAGAGCAACAAGATGGACGTGACCCAGCTGCGCTCGGCAATCGAACGGGATGGCATGTCCTGGGCGCGTTTTCGCGATGACATCCGCCGGGAAATCCTGCTCAGTCGGCTGCGCGATCGTGAAGTCGAGAGCCGCGTGGTCGTGACCGAAGGCGAAATCGACAGCTTCATCGCCAATCCGGAGCGCAAGGGCGACAGCGCGGAAGAGTACAACCTGTCGCACATCCTGCTGCGTGCGCCGGAGGGCGCCACCCCTGAACAGTTGTTGCGTCTGAGGGCCCGCGCCGAGGCCGCACTCGAGCAACTGAAGAAGGGCGAGGAATTCGCCAATGTCGCGGCGTCGTATTCGGATGCCCAGGATGCGATGTCCGGTGGCAGTCTGGGGTGGCGTGCGCTGGATCGGCTGCCGACCCTGTTTTCGGATGTCGTTTCCAAGTTCAAGCCAGGGCAGGTCAGCGAAATCCTGCGCAGTCCGGCCGGCTATCACATCGTCAAACTGATCGGCCGTCGCGGTGGTGCGCAGGGCAATGATGCGCGCATCAGCCAGACTCGGGCACGTCACATCCTGATCAAGACTTCGGAAGTGATCAACGACGCCGAAGCCCGACGCCGCCTGGTGGCGCTCAAGGAACGTCTCGACAACGGAGCCGATTTCGAGGAACTGGCGCGGACCACGTCGCAGGATATGTCGGCGTCCAAGGGCGGTGATCTGGGCTGGCTGTACCCGGGTGATACCGTGCCCGAATTCGAGCGGGTCATGGATGCGCTGGCGCCCGGCAAGATCAGTGATCCGGTGCAGTCGCCGTTTGGCTGGCACCTGATACAGGTGGTCGAACGCCGGGTGCAGGATGCCTCGAGCGAGCGCCAGCGTGCGGCGGCGCGCGCGGCCCTGCGCGAGCGCAAGGCGGAGGAGGTCTATCAGGACTGGGTACGTCAGGTACGCGACCGGGCCTATGTGGAAATACGTCTGGTCGAGGAAAAGTGATCCGGACGGCATTGCCCCGCAGTAGCGGAACGTCCTTTGGCGAGGCTGCCGCTTGAGTGTGCAGCCGTGCATTGCAGTCACCAGCGGCGAGCCGGCCGGCATCGGGCCGGAACTGTGCGCCGCGCTGTCAGGCAGACGCGTCGCGGCGCGTCTGGTTGTGCTGGGTGACGCCGATCTGATTGCAGAGCGCGCACGGATGATCGGTATCCGCGCGGACATCCGTGGCTATGTTCCCGAACATGCACCGGCCGGTGGTGGGCTCGAAGTGCTGCACCTGCCATTGCACGCGCCGGTCGTTGCCGGCCGGCCCGATCCCGCCAACGCACGCTATGTGCTTGACCTGCTGGACCGCGCGCGCGATGGCTGTACAACCGGTGAATTTGCCGCGATGGTCACCGCGCCGCTGCACAAGGGCGTGATCAACGATGCCGGCGTGCCGTTTTCCGGCCATACCGAATACCTCGCCGACACCACCGGCACGCCACGTGTCGTCATGATGCTGGCCGGTCGGACCGGCCAGCCGCCGGACGAGCGTTGGCTGAGGGTGGCGCTGGCCTCCACGCATCTGGCGCTGGCCGACGTCCCCGCTGCTATCACGCCGGAGTCGCTGACCCAGACGCTCCGCATTCTCCACGGCGAACTGCGTCGCCGTTTCGGCATTCCCGATCCGCACATTCTGGTGGCTGGCCTGAATCCCCATGCTGGCGAGGGCGGGCATCTGGGACGGGAGGAAATCGACGTGATCACGCCGGTGCTCGATCGCCTGCGCGCCGACGGCATGCGGCTGGACGGGCCGCTGCCGGCCGATACCCTGTTCGTGCCCCGGCTGCTGGACCGGGCCGACGCGGTGCTCGCGATGTATCACGACCAGGGCTTGCCGGTGCTCAAGTACGCCACTTTCGGACAGGGCATCAACGTTACGCTGGGTCTGCCCATCATCCGCACTTCGGTCGACCACGGTACGGCACTCGACCTTGCCGGCAGCGGACGCGCCGATCCGGGCAGCCTGTTCGAAGCAGTGGACATGGCCATCGCCATGGCAGGCGGCTGATCGTGGAACAACATCGCGCGCGCAAGCGTTTCGGCCAGAATTTCCTGGTCGACGGCAACATCATCCGTAAGATCGTTGCGGCCATCGATCCGAAGCCCGGTCAGGCGATGGTCGAGATCGGCCCTGGCCTGGGGGCGATGACGCGACCGCTGACCGAAGGACTGGACCGGCTGCACGTGATCGAAATCGACCGTGATCTCGCGCAAAGGCTGCGCGAGGGCGAACTCGCGGACAAACTGATCATTCACGAACAGGATGCGCTGAAGTTCGATTTCGCGGCGCTTGCCGGGTCACTCGGTTCGGTGCTGCGCGTCGTCGGCAACCTGCCGTACAACATATCCAGCCCGCTGCTGTTCCATCTGGCTGAGCATGCGGAGCAGGTGTGCGACATGACCTTCATGCTGCAGAAGGAAGTCGTGGACCGCATTGTCGCCGCGCCCGATACCGAAGCCTATGGCCGGCTGTCGGTCATGCTGCAGTACCGCTTTGAATGTTCGCACCTGTTCGACGTGCCGCCCGGGGCTTTCAGGCCGATGCCCAAGGTGATGTCGGCCATCGTCCGCCTGAAACCGCGGCCTCAGGGCCAACTGGATGCGAGTGATCTGCTGCTGATGTCGGCCATCGTCAAGGCAGCCTTCGGCCAGCGCCGCAAGACGCTGCGCAACACGCTGCGAGAATGGCTGGCTCAGGCCGACTGGGATACGCTCGGCATCGACGCGTCCCGCCGCGGCGAAACGCTCGATCTTGCCGACTACGTGCGCATCGCCAACCACGTGGCGATGCGCGGCTGAAGGTGCTCAGTCGCCTTTCTTCAACCCGCAGGTATTGATCCCGAGCAGGGTGTAGGCCGGGCAGAAGTTCATCAGTGCGGTCACGATGGCGACGATGCCGATATAGCCCCAGAAGCCGATCGTGCCCGTTGCTGCCAGTGCGATCAGCGCGACGCCGACGACGATGCGCGCGATCCGGTCGATGCTGCCCACGTTTGCTTTCATGACGGAACTCCTTTGTTGATGATCAAGTGCGCCGATTTTCCGCGGCGCGCTGTCGTCGGTCTGTGACTGCGGTTACACGACCGATTCCCCGACGCTGTCATTCCGATTTGTGCTGTTTCCTGCCCATGCGGTCGACATGACTTCCTTGATTCATGAAAATTGCCATGTAATATGACATAAACATTTTAATTGACCGATATGTCCAGTGCGAGGGAGTGCTGCGCAATGCTGATCCTGGCCTTGTTCATACCCGGTTCCGGCAGGGCGGTTGCCGCACAGGAACCGGCAGACCGCTTGCTCGAAGAGCGACGGGCGCTGTTGCGCGGCATGCAGTCCCGCGGCTTGCCCGGACCCGTCACTCCGGAACTCGAGACTGACTTGCAGGACGAGCCGGCCAGCGTGCAGGAGGCCGGACCGGTGATGATGGTGCAGCGCATCGACGTCGATGCGCAGGGGCTGCTTAACGATGGCGAACTCATGGCGATCATCGAGCCCTTTCTGCAGTTGCCGCTGGGCAGGCGACGCCTCGATCTGCTGTTGCGCAAGCTCGATGCGCGTCTGGTCGAGCGTGGCTGGGTGACCAGCCGCGTGCGTCTGCTTTCGATCGATGTCGAGTCGGCACGGGTGTTGATCGAAGTGGTGCCGGGTCGGGTAGCGCGCATCAGTGCGAGCGGCATGGCGCCGGCGACGGTCGATCGGGTCGTTCCGGTCGCTGCGGGCGAGGTGCTGTCGCTGGAAGCGCTGGAACAGGGCGTTCGGCAGATCAACCGTCTGCGGATGTATCAGGCGCAGGTGAGGATTTCCCCGGGTACGGCACCGGCGACCAGCCTGGTCGACATCACATTGAATGGGGGACGTCCCTGGTCGGTGTCGATCGGCGCGGACAATCAGGGCGCTCGCAGCACCGGAGCAGAACGCTGGCGCCTGAATGGCCGGTTCGAGAACCTGTCGGGCTGGCTCGATGACCTGCAAATCGGCTACCTGCACAGCGTGCGCAGCGATGCCGCACTTGCATCGTGGACCATTCCGGCCGGTTTCGATCTGTGGTCGGCGACGGTTTCCGCTTCCCGATCCGTGATCGGTCTGGATGGCATCGATCTGCACAGCCGGGCGTTCACGGCAATGCTGGGCTGGAATCACGTGCTTGCGATATCGAGGGAGCGGCGCGATGCGTGGGACGTGTCTCTCGCCTGTTCCCGCCTCGCGCGCAGCGTGGGTGACACCGCACTCGCCGAGGATCGAAGTACCGTCCTGCGTCTTGCATGGAACCGCACCGCACAGGGCGACGATCGTCCGTATTTCGTCGAGCCGTCGCTGACGTTCGGCCTGCCTGCGCTGGGCGCGACACGCGACGCGCCGGGACTGCCACCGACGCATACCCATCATGAATTCACGAAGTGGGCGTTCACCGCGGGTTGGGTCGTGCGCATCCCGTATGGCGGATTCGACTACGCGGGCCAGTTCTCCGGCCAGTACAGTCGTGCAAGCCTGATCGGACAGGAGCAGATCCATCTCGGTGGCCTCGCTTCGGTACGCGGCTTCGACGAGTCAGTCGTGTCCGGCGACAGCGGATACCTGCTCCGGCACGAAATCAGGCGGGCCGGCGTGACCAACCGCAACAGCGTGACAGTCACCCCCTTCGTGCATATGGACCACGGTGCCGTCTGGCTGGTGGGCGGTCCGCGCAATTCGCTGGCCAGCATCGGTACAGGCATGCGCGGCGGCAGTGGTGGCGCGATCTGGGAAGCCGGTGTCAGCGTACCGGTCCAGCGCGAGCCCGATTCCGTGCGCCGTGCCTGGCACTTCCATTTTTCCGTGAGCTACGAAATCTGAAACAGTTGCGCCGGAGGGCGGACCACCATGAGAGCGTGCCGATTTGCCCTGACCGCAGGATGGCTGCTGGTGCAGGTTGCGCTGGCTGACGTGACGCCCGATGCGGTGGCTCCGGCCAGGCAGCGGGCTGAAGTCGGATTTGCCGGCAACGTGCCGGTCGTACGCATCGTGGCGCCGGACGCCGGTGGCGTCTCGCACAACAGGTGGTCTGCCTTCGATGTGCCGGCGCAGGGCATGGTGATCAACAATGCGACCGCCGGTACGCGCAGTGCGCTGGCCGGCCCGATCGAGGCAAATGCGGGCCTGGGTGGCAATCCTGCGCGACTGATACTCAACGAGGTCACGGGCAACCGTCCCAGCGCGCTGTCCGGACGGGTCGAAGTGGCCGGACAGTCCGCCCGGCTCGTCATCGCCAACCCCAATGGCATCGTCTGTGACGGCTGCGGCTTCATCAATACGTCGCATGTCCAGCTGACGACCGGACGACCGGATTTCACGCAGGGACGGCTGCAGTTCGACGTCACCGGCGGCAGCATCGAGGTCGGACGTTCCGGATTGAGCGTACTGGCCGGGCGTCTTGATCTGATCGCACGCACACTGCGAAGCGCAGGCCCGATAGATACGCCAGCGGGTCTGAACGTGTCCGCCGGGCGCGCGATGGTGGATGCCGATACGCTCGTGGCCAGCGATGCGGGACGCGTCGCCGCCGGACCCTACCCAAACGATGATGCCGACGGCTACGCCATCGACATCGGCCAGAGCGTATCGGCCGGAAGCATCCAGCTCGTTGCCGTCGGCGACCAGCTGGGCGTCCGCACGTCGGCAGCGATGAAAGCCGCTACGGACATCATCATCGCTTCGCGTGAACGCATCGAACTGCATGGTCCCGTCGATGCCGGACGCGATGTCGGTGTCTATAACGTCGGTGCATGGCACTCGGTCCTCGATGACTCGATCGCGGCCGGCGACGATCTGCAGATCATGGCGATGGATGTGACCATCACCGGGCGAGGCCGATTGGCTGCCCATGGCGATATCGAACTCGGATTGATGCCGGACAATTCCGATGGCTGGACCCAGCTTGTCAACGCCGGCGTAATCGTAGCCGGTGGCGACGTGCTGCTGTCGAATATCCGTTCCGGACTGAACGTCGGCTCCATCACTGCAGGACGGACGCTCGAGGCGGCGGCCGGGGGCATCGGGCCGATGGCAGCGGCGATCGGTCTGCCGGGTGCGTCGTCGCGCAGATCGGTTGATGACGTTGAAGTGGCGCTGATCAATACCGGTGTGCTGGTGGCGGGGCTGGATCTGTTCCTGAATCTGGTCGAAAACGACGGCGGCTCGGTCCGTGCCGGGCGCGATGCCTATGTCTGGCAGTCCCTTCGCGGCCGTTTCGTCGATGACTATCAGGCGAGGCGCGGGCGGGATGGAACGCTGGATGCCGGACGCGACCTGTTCCTGTTCGCGCCTGTCGAGTCATATTCCACAGGCCAGACCGGCGTCCAGTCCTTTACCGCAGAGCGCAACCTCTACCTGCTGCCGCCGCCCGATCCGTTCTCGGACCGGCAGGATCTGCACTATCTCGCGGCATCTCCCGACACGGGTGTCGGCGTGGGCGACTACGTCAACCGCGATCGGCTCGCGGCCGCCAACGACATCTACATCGCGCTGCCGGCGTCCTTTGCAAACCAGTCCGTTGTGGATGGCCGGCGCGACATCCATGTGGCAGCGACAGGATTGGTGAATGCGACGCGCATCGTGTCACATCATGAAACCTTCCTCGAAGAGCGTTTCGACGGTTGCCGGACAACGTACAAGGGTGTCTGCAGCGCCGATATCGAGACGCCCGTCGGCAGCGCGCTGATGCGTGCAGGGCGTGATCTGATTGTCGATGCGCCGTCCTTCGTCAACCGCGGCGCCACCATGCTTGCCGGGCGCGACCTCGACATCGCGACGCATGATTTCCTGAACGACGACCGCCGTTACATCGCGGCGTGGTCATCGACCTACTACGCCGTCGATCCGGATGCGCAGTTCACGGGTGAGACGTGTACCGATGCCTGCATGACACCGGTCGACTGGCAGCGCTCGGCGGCCGGGGAGGTGGTTTTGGGCACGCTGCCCGGCATCATGCAGGCTGGCCGTGTCTTTTCATCCGGTGCATTTCCACGCCCGCCTGCGCCGCCCGGTAGAGAACCTCCGGAACCCGTGGAGACGTTGCCGACACCGGTTACGACGTCTCCGGATTCGTTGCAGAGTCTGGTCGCGCAACTGCTCGGTCGCGGTGCCGGCAGCGTGGGTTCCGGCCGACCGTCGCACTTCATCAATGTCGGAAACATCCACGCGGCAAGCATCGTGATCCAGGCCGACGACATCCGGAACGGATTCGACTTTGCGGCGGACTATTACCAGCGTACGGCGGTGCCGTCGCTGCCGCCGACACGTATCGATCTTGCGGGGTTCGGCACGGATGCGTCGGTGCTGTCGTCAACCGGAAGCTACAGTGGCGCGGCGCTCATGCAGATACTGCCGCCCGCGCTGGCACGGCGGGAGCCTTTTGCACTGACGCCGGCGGAAGAGGAGGCGGCGCTGCGCAATGCCTTCCTGGCGACGTCGCATCGGGCCTGGATACTGCCCGGCCTGGACTGGGATCCGGTGACCGGGCAGTCGCCGGAGCAGCAACAGCACGCGATACTCGCGGCGAACGGCGCGGCCTTCGCCATCGAGCACAGCGTGCCGATGGGGACGGCGCTGAGCGCCGGTCAGCAGTCGCAGGTGACGGCGCCGATGCTGTGGTACGTCGAAACCGACGGCCG
>DATCUL010000308.1:0-3251 GCA_036567405.1 Methyloversatilis sp.
GGCTTCGCTACCGCGCCGCTGGTCGTCGAAGGCTGCATCATGATGCGCAAGTGCCATCTGAATACTTGCCCGGTCGGCGTCGCCACGCAAGATCCGGTGTTGCGCAAGAAGTTCTCGGGCAAGCCGGAGTACGTCGTCAACACGTCATCACGCAGATCCTGCTGGCCGCGCCGCTGTTCGTGCTGGTGTTCGTCGGCTACGCCATCCTGAAATGGGGTGGCTGGAACAAGGCGGCGGCCGATGCGCTGGCGAAATTCGTGTTCAGCATCGCGTTGCCGGCCATGCTGTTCCGGTTGATGAGCGGTTTCGCCAGCCTGCCGCCGGTCGACGTGCGACTGCTCGCGGCCTTCTTCGGCGGCTGTCTGATCGTGTTCGTGCTCGGCCGTCTGCTGTCGGCCAGGCTGTTCCGGCTCGATGGCGTGTCGCAGTCGGTGTTCGCGCTGGGCGGTGTGTTTTCCAACAACGTGCTGCTCGGCCTGCCGCTGACCCGCACGCTGCTCGGCGACGCGGCGATGCCGTCGGCCGCGCTGGTGGTGGTGTTCAATGCGCTGACGCTATGGACGCTGGTCACGGTGTCGGTCGAATGGGCCCGCCACGGTGCGCCGACACTGGCCGGATTCGGCAAGACCGCGCGCGGCGTGCTGACCAATCCGCTGGTCGCAGCCATCCTGTCAGGCACCGTGTTCAGCCTGACCGGACTGACCTTGCCGGCGCTGATCGACCAGCCGCTGAAGCTGTTGGGTGATGCCGCGCTGCCGCTGTCGTTGATCGCGCTCGGCATGGGGCTGGCCGAATTCGGTGTGCGCGAGGGTTGGCAGCAGAGCGCGGCGATCAGCGCGCTCAAGCTGGTGCTGCATCCGCTGGTGGTGTGGGGGCTCGCTGTGCTGCTCGGCCTGCCGGCGACGGAAACGAAGGCGGTGGTACTGCTGGCATCACTGTCGGTCGGTGCCAACGTCTATCTGATGTCACGCCAGTTCCAGGTCATGCAGGGGCCGGTTGCCAGCAGCCTGCTGATGTCGACCGCACTCGCGTCGCTGAGCACACCGCTGATGCTGACGCTGGTCAGCCGCTAGCCGCATGCGGCGCGATGCGCATGGCGCCGTCACGCTCCTTGCACTGACCGGAAGTGCTGCCGTTCAGTGCTCCGGACCGTATTTCGTTTGAACAGGATTTCCGGGTCGGCCGCCGGTGAATGATCTTCGCCGACATGCGTGCCTCATGCCGCTCACGAAAGCAGCGACGCCCCGGAAGCGGATTTAGGCGGCTGTTTCAGCCGAGGCAGAAAAATTCTACGACGTCGCTGGCAGCGCTGCGCGGTGAGCCGAAGGCAAGCCAGCCGTGGCCGTCGACCACGACTTCCTCGCGCGTCAGAGCGAATTCCTGCCGGCCCTCGATGGTGACGAAAGTGCCGTTGCTCGAGCGGTCGGTCAGGATGAAACGGTCGCGCCGGAACTCGAGGTCGCAGTGCTGGCGCGAGGCGCGCGCATCCTTGATCGCGATGTCGACGCCGGCGTCCCGGCCCATGCGCAGGCGCGGGTGTTCGGCGCCGAGCAGCCAGACGCGACCGCCGTGATAGACGCGCATTTCCTTCTTGCCGGTGTTGAGCGTCAGTCCGCCGATCTGCGTCACATGGTCGGACTCGTCGCAGCGCAGTTCGCACAGTTCGACCGAACGCGCCACGCCCTTGACCACGCGCGGCGGCATCGGCCTGACCTTGCCCTGCCAGTGCTCGCTCAGTCGTACCGCGGCTTCGGTCGACACGATGGCCCGACCATGGGTGGCCAGTTCCGACAGGCGTGCGGCGATGTTCACCGATTCGCCGAAGATGTCATCGCCGGTTTCGAGCACCGGGCCGAAGTGAAAACCGGTGCGCACACCGAGCGAAAAGTGTGTGGCCAGCGGCAGGTTGCTGATGTCGCGGTGGATCGCGAACGCGGTGTCGGCCGCGTGATCGCAGGCGCGGAAGGTCGCCAGCAGGCCGTCGCCGGTCATCTTGATCACACGTCCGGAACTGCCGGTCACGGCGTCGCGCATGCTGCGCAGGCAGCGGTCGATCAGCGCGAACGCTGCGGTGTCGCCCATGCGCTCATAGAGCTGCGTGCTGCCCACCAGGTCGGCGAACAGCACTGCACATTCACGGGAGCGGGGCGAGGTCTGCGGCATGTCCGGTCAGAAGAAGCGGCTCCGTACGTCACCCGGGATGGGGGCGCCGGTGGCATGGGCACGTGCGAGCAGTTCCCAGTAGTAACGGTAGGACGCACGGTCGTGCAGGGTGTCATTGTGGCGTGTCGGGCCCCAGCTTGCATCCTGTGCCGCGCAAATGATGGCGATGGCTTCCTCGATCTCGCCGAAATCGGGTCGCATGGACTCGACGATGGGCAGTATCTGGTTCGGGTGGATGCTCCACATGCGCAGGAAACCGAATTCGCGCCGTGCGCGGGTGGCGTCGCTGCGGATGTATTCGATGTCGCGGATTTCGGTGGTCACGTTGTGCGTCGGCACCACGCCGCAGCCGAGGGCTGCCGCGGTGATCTCGCACTTGGCGCGCACGATCAGCGGGTGTTCGAACTGCAGCGGACTGCGCATCGCATCGCCCGGCAGCGCGCCGTGATGGGCGCTGACGAAATCCATCAGTCCGAGGTCGATGGACTCGACCCGGTCGAGTGCCGCGATGTCCCATACCTCGCGCAGTGCGCCGTGGCTTTCGATCAGCACGTGCACCGGAATTTCGCGGCTCAGGCCGGCGTGGCGCTCGCAGTCGCGCAACAGGTCGATCTGCGTGCGCACATCGTCGGCCGAGCGTGCCTTGGGCAGGGTGATGAAGGCCAGGCGCGCGCCCGCTGCGCCGACCAGCACCTCCATGTCGTTGCGCCAGTGCGCATGCGTGACGTCGTGGAT
Organism: Methyloversatilis sp.; assembly: GCA_036567405.1. GTDB lineage: Bacteria > Pseudomonadota > Gammaproteobacteria > Burkholderiales > Rhodocyclaceae > Methyloversatilis. The sequence continues at coordinate 2,899 of DATCUL010000308.1, forward strand.
GCGCACGCCGATGCGGCCGTGCAGGTTTTCCGGACTGTTGACGATGGACGCGCATAGGCGGACATGCGCGTCCTCGTTGCCGGCGGCGGCACCGTCCTCGCAATCGCAGGTGAGGTCGAATACCGGACCGAGGTCGGCCTGCAGCGTGAGCGCCTTGCGCATCAGCTTTTCCGAACCGGCGTAGTGGTCGACGGCCGGCAGGATGGGAAAGGACTTGTCGCCCTGGTACAGGACTTCGCGCGGGTGGACGGGGGCAGCGCTCATGCGGACTTTCCGGTCATAAAAAAAGCGGCCACGTTACCGGGCCGCTTCTTCCGTTTCAAGACTGCGACGGACTCAGAGCAGGTCGGCGA
>DATCUL010000309.1:0-1744 GCA_036567405.1 Methyloversatilis sp.
GCCCAAACTGATGGCACTCGAACTGTTCAAACCCTTCATTTTCAACAAGCTGGAATTGATGGGTCTGTCGACCACCATCAAGGCCGCCAAAAAGCTGGTTGAGCAGCAAGAACCGGTGGTGTGTATCGAGCTGGACTTCGATAGCCGGGCTCCTGCCCTCGTCCATTTCCCCTGCCGCTGAAGCGGGAGAGGAAAAAGGACGGGGTAACCGGGCTTACTGGCAGGCTTCGCAGGTCGGGTCGTCGATCGCGCAGAACTTGGGTTCGGCTTCGCTCGGCACCGCGTTCAGCTCGCCGCCGCGGCCGGTCGACTTCTCGGCGTGGGTGGCTCCCATGGCGCGCAGGTAGTAGGTGGTCTTCAGGCCGCGCAGCCAGGCGAGCTTGTAGGTTTCGTCCAGCTTCTTGCCCGATGCGCCGGCCATGTAGATGTTCAGGCTCTGCGCCTGGTCGATCCACTTCTGGCGGCGCGACGCGGCTTCGACCAGCCACTTCGGCTCGACTTCGAAGGCGGTAGCGTACAGGCTGCGCAGTTCGGCCGGGATGCGGTCGATGCGCGACAGCGAGCCGTCGAAATACTTCAGGTCGGCGACCATCACTTCGTCCCACAGGCCCATGCGCTTGAGGTCGCGCACCAGGTGCTCGTTCACCACGGTGAATTCGCCCGACAGGTTCGATTTGACGAACAGGTTCTGGTAGGTCGGCTCGATGCTGGCATCGACGCCGATGATGTTCGAGATGGTGGCGGTCGGCGCGATGGCCAGGCAGTTGGAATTGCGCATGCCGTAGTTGGCGATGCGGCTGCGCAGCGCGTTCCAGTCCATCGTGACCGAGCGGTCGACCTCGAGGTAGCCGCCGCGCTGCTCGGCCAGGATGTCCAGCGAGTCGTGCGGCAGGATGCCGCGGTCCCACAGGCTGCCCTTGTAGCTGGCGTAGCGGCCGCGCTCTTCGGCCAGTTCGGTCGAGGCCCAGTAGGCGTAGTAGGCGACCGCTTCCATCGAGCGGTCGGCGAACTCCACCGCCGCGTCGGAAGCGTACGGCGTGCGCAGCTCGTGCAGCGCTTCCTGGAAGCCCATCAGGCCCATGCCGACCGGGCGGTGCTTCAGGTTGGAATTGCGCGCTTTGCCGACCGAGTAGTAATTGATGTCGATGACGTTGTCGAGCATGCGCATCGCGGTGCGGATGGTCTTGCGCAGCTTGTCGTGGTCGAGCACCTTGCCGCCGTTGCCGTCGTCCTTCAGGTGGGCGACCAGATTGACCGAACCGAGGTTGCACACGGCGATTTCGGTGTCGGACGTGTTGAGCGTGATTTCGGTGCAGAGATTCGAGCTATGCACGACGCCGACATGCTGCTGCGGCGAGCGCAGGTTGCACGGATCCTTGAAGGTGATCCACGGGTGGCCGGTCTCGAACAGCATCGACAGCATCTTGCGCCACAGCGCGACCGCCGGCGTCTTCTTGAACAGGCGGATCTCGCCGCGCGCCGCCTTCTCTTCGTAGCGCGTGTAGGCCTCTTCGAAGGCGCGGCCGTACAGGTCGTGCAGGTCCGGGCAGTCGGCCGGCGAGAACAGCGTCCACTCGGCGTTTTCCATCACGCGGCGCATGAACAGGTCGGGAATCCAGTTCGCGGTGTTCATGTCGTGCGTGCGGCGGCGGTCGTCGCCGGTGTTCTTGCGCAGGTCGAGGAATTCCTCGATGTCGAGGTGCCAGCTTTCGAGGTAGGCGCACACCGCGCCCTTGCGCTTGCC
>DATCUL010000310.1:0-2576 GCA_036567405.1 Methyloversatilis sp.
GTGGCGACGTTGAAGCACTGCACGCCGAGATCGGTGGAGCGCTTGTTGGCCGGCACTTCCTTGCCGGTGAGGACGCGGATCAATTGCTTGGCGCCGCCGGCGGGGTAGCGGGTGGGCACGGCGATCACTTCGAAGTTTTCACCGACGGCCTTGACCGCCGCGCTCATGGCGGCGACCGCTTCCGGCTTGTTGTCCTCAATGCCGATCAACACTTCCTCGGCCTGCAGCATGTGGCGCATGGCGACGATGCCCTTCAGCATGTCGGCTGCGCGCTCGCGCATCAGAAGGTCGTCGCAGGTGATGAAGGGCTCGCACTCGGCGCCGTTGATGACCAGCGTCTTGAGGCGGCCTTCCTTGCCGGGCTTGAGCTTGGCGTAGCTCGGGAAGACTGCGCCGCCGAGGCCGACGACGCCGGCGTCGCGCAGGAAGTCGCGCACTTCGCCCGGGCTGGCCGCGTGCCAGTCGAACGCCTCGCGCTCGACATGACGGTCTTCGCCGTCGGGCTCGATGACGACGGCGGGTGCCGACAGGCCGGAGGCGTGCGGCATCAGGCGCGGTTCGACCGCGACCACGCGGCCCGAGGTCGGTGCATGCACCGCGCTGGATACATTGCCGTCGGCACCGCCGATGCGTTGACCGCGCAACACGCGTTCGCCGACGCCGACCAGCGGCCGCGGCGTGCCGCCGATGTGCTGGTGCAGCGGCACCACCAGCTGCGGCGGCAGCGGCAGGCGGGCGATCGGCTCGCGCGTCGAGTCGCTCTTGTTCGGATCCGGCTTGACGCCGCCATTGAAGGAGAACAGCTGTCGCAGCATGTCAGGCAGCTTCCCTTGCCGGCGTCGTAACCGGCGGTGCGACCTTCAGTTCGAACACCGGGTAGCGCCATTTCCAGCTTTCCACGGTTTCGCGCACCGGCTCCATCGTGATGCAGTCGGCCGGGCAGGGCGCGATGCACAGTTCGCAGCCGGTGCACAGGCCGGCCACGATGGTGTGCATCTGCTTGGCGGCGCCGATGATGGCGTCCACCGGGCAGGCCTGTATGCACAGTGTGCAGCCGATGCAGGTCGCCTCGTCGATGAATGCCACCGACTTCGGCTTCTCGACGCCGTGCTCGGCATTCAGCGGCTTGTATTCGCGGCCCAGTAGGTCGGCCAGCTTGCGCACGCCTTCGTCGCCGCCGGGCGGGCACTGGTTGATGTCGGCCTCGCCGCCGGCAATCGCGGTGGCGTAGGGCTTGCAGCCGGGGAAACCGCACTGGCCGCACTGCGTCTGCGGAAGGATGGCGTCGATCTTGTCGACCAGCGGGTCGCCCTGGGTGCGGAAGATGACCGAGGCCGCGCCCAGCGCCGCGCCCAGTGCGAGCGCCAGACCCACCATCACGAGCAGGGCCTGGATCACTTGTCCAGCCCCGCGAAACCCATGAAAGCGAGGCTCATCAGCCCGGCCGTGATCATGGCGATGGCGTTGCCGCGGAAGGGCGCCGGGATGTCGGCGCCGTCGAGCCGCTCGCGGATGCTGGCGAACAGCACCAGCGCCAGCACGAAGCCGGCCGCCGAGCCGAAGCCGAACAGCAGCGACTGCATCAGGTTGTGGCGTGCGGCAACGTTGAGCAGCGGGATGCCGAGTACCGCGCAGTTGGTGGTGATCAGAGGCAGGTAGATGCCGAGCACCTGATGCAGCAGCGGGCTGGTCTTCTGCAGTACCAGCTCGGTCAGCTGCACGATGGCGGCGATCACCACGATGAAGCTCAGCGTGGACAGATAGCCGAGGTCGAACGGGCGCAGCAGCCAGGCGTCGATCAGATAGCTGCTGCCGCAGCCCAGCGTCAGCACGAACATGGTCGCCAGCCCCATGCCGATGGCGGTCTCGAGCTTCTTCGACACGCCCATGAACGGGCACAGGCCAAGGATGCGCACGAGCACCACGTTGTTGACCAGTGCGGTGCCGAGCAGGATGAACAGGTAGCTGGTCATGTAGGGTTGGAAAGGTCGCCGGAAGACATCCGGAATCCGCGACGCATGACGCATCGCGCGGGCACCGGATTATCCGGCAGCGCGCGGCCGTGCTCAAGCGGCCATCGCCGTCCCGGCCCTCGAAATGGCGGAAATTTGATCTGGATGAAGCGCAAACGCCGGGTGCGCGCACCACCGGCACAGCCACGGCAGCGCCGCAAGGGCGGTGCTGCGGCGAACACCGCACGCCGGTCATCGTTCATCGCCGCCCGACGCGTGGATCGCGACCATGGGTCGCTCCCACAAAAACGCGCTGGTTGCTCACGTATCGCGGGTCAACTCCACGAAGCCGCGCTGACCGCCACCGGAGCGAGCCATGCTCGCGATTCCCCACGCCGAAATCGCGCCGGCCGATGATCGACGACCGCATCGCGACCGTGGGTCGCTCCTGCAAGACCACGGCAGCCATTCCGTATCGAGGGTCACCTCGACAACGCCGCGCCGGCCGTTTCCTGTGGGAGCGAGCCATGCTCGCGATTCCTTGCGCTAAATCCGCGCCTGCCGATGATTGGCGTCCGGATGGTGACGAAGGGTTGCTTCTACGCCAGTTGCGCACCCTGTTCG
>DATCUL010000311.1:0-2852 GCA_036567405.1 Methyloversatilis sp.
CGATCTGTCTCGGCTACACCTTCACGTCGGAAACCGACACCGAGGTGATCGCGCACCTGGTACGGCATCATCTGATCTCGCAGCCCGATCTGCTCGAAGCGGTGCGCGCCACCTGCAACGAACTGATCGGCGCCTACGCCATCGCGATCGTCAGCGACGGCGAGGACTCGCGCATCATCGTCGCGCGCCATGGCTCGCCGCTGGTGCTCGGAAAGTCCGAGCGTGGCAACTATGCGGCGTCCGACACCTCTGCGCTGCTGCAGGTCACACGCAATATGGTCTATCTCGAGGACGGCGACATGGCCGAGCTCACGCGTTCGACGCTGCGCGTGATCCGCCTCGACGGCACGCCGGTCGAGCGTCAGGTGCAGGTGAGCCAGCTGTCGGCGGACGCGGTCGAACTGGGCAACTTCCGCCACTACATGCAGAAGGAAATCTTCGAGCAACCGGCGGCGCTGTCGAACACGCTGGAAATGCTGGCACAGGCGCGCTCGATCACGCCCAATCTGTTCGGTACCAACGCCGACGGCGTGTTCCGCTCGGTGCGCCGCGTGCTCGTGCTGGCCTGTGGTACCAGCTATCACGCCGGCCTGGTCGCCCGCTACTGGCTGGAAGACATCGCCGGCATCGAATGCAGCGTCGAGATCGCCAGCGAATACCGTTACCGCAAGCCGGTATCCGATCCGCAGACGCTGGTGGTCACCATGTCGCAGTCAGGCGAGACGGCGGATACGCTGGCTGCGCTGAAGTACGCCAAGGCGCTCGGCATGACGCACACGCTGTCGATCTGCAACGTGCCCGAATCGGCCATCGTGCGTGAATCGAGCCTGCGCTTCATCACCCGCGCCGGCCCGGAAATCGGCGTCGCCTCGACCAAGGCCTACACCACGCAGCTCGCTGCGCTGGCGCTGCTGACGCTGGCCATCGCCAAGACGCGCGGCACGCTGACCGAAGAACTCGAGGAGAAACACCTCGGTGCGCTGCGCCATCTGCCCAGCGCGGTCACCCGCGTGCTCGAGCTGGAACCGCAGATCAAGGCCTGGGCCGAACGTTTCGCGATGAAGCACCACGCGCTCTTCCTCGGTCGTGGTCAGCACTACCCGATCGCACTCGAAGGCGCGCTCAAGCTGAAGGAAATTTCCTACATCCACGCCGAGGCCTACCCGGCCGGCGAACTCAAGCACGGTCCGCTGGCGCTGGTCGACCGCGACATGCCGGTGATCGCCATCGCGCCGAACGACACGCTGATCGAAAAGCTCAAGTCCAACCTGCAGGAAGTGCGTGCCCGTGGTGGTGAGCTTTACGTGATCGCCGACGCCGGTACCGAGATGGAGGAGAGCGAAGGCGTGCACATCCTGCCGATGCCGGAAAATTACGGTCTGCTTTCGCCGGTGCTGCACGTGATTCCGCTGCAGCTGCTGGCGTACCATGCGGCTCTGGTCAAGGGCACCGACGTTGACAAGCCGCGCAATCTGGCGAAATCGGTGACCGTCGAGTAACAGGGCGCGACACGCATCGGCCCGGTCGGCGCACAGAGAAACATCCGTGATCGAAGATCTCTATTCCTATTTTCTGTACTTCCTGGCCGCCTGGCTGACCGCATTGATCGCCCTGCTGTTCGGCGCCTACGCCGGGCCTGGCGCGCCGCACATCAAGGGCGGCGTTGTTCCCAATCTGCTGATATATCTGCAGGTATGGGTGATCGTTGCGCTGTCGAAGCTGGCATTCGGCTACTTCGGCTACCTCATGCAATGGCGTCCGACGATCCAGGCCATCTATCCGGAATTCGCGTTTCCGCTGCTGCTGGGTGCCTATCTGGCCCGCATTCTTCTGCGCGTCCAAGCGCAGAAGAATGCATTGAACCGGACCATTCAGCACTGATTCCGTACCACGGCCCACTGATGGGCCGGCGGATCAGAACTCGTATTCGGTCTGTATCCTGAAGGTGGTGCGTGCGGTGGCATCGGTCGCGCCGAACAGCAGAGCCGCGTTGTACTTGATCGCCTGTTTCGCACCGGTCCTGAACTTGCCGAAGATGGCGGGCCCGACCTTGTGCTCCTGCTTCGAGGAACGCGCCCAGTCGTCCCACTGGCCGAACGATCCGAAGGCCTGCGCGCCCCATTCGAATCGTTCCGATTCCCGATACTTCACCTGCGCCTGATAGTGCAGCTCGGTATCGAAGTGCTGGCTGACATCGATGTGCCTCTGGATCAGCAGGTTGAGGTTGCCCTGCAGCTTGCCCCATTCGGATTGCAGCAGCGGGCCATAGGTCAGTTCGTAGCCCTCGGAGCGGTCTTCGGGGCGCTCGATCTCGAACAGAAAGCCGATATCGATCGGGAAACGACCTGTTTCGGTCAGCTGGAAGCGGTTTTCCCACTCCCAGGCATCGAAGGAGTTCGATGTGCCCGGCTCGCGCTTGTATTTGGCGTACAGCTCGGTGAACCACCAGGACGTGGCGCCCCAGCCCAGGCCGATCGACGTGGCTGTGCCGCTGCCCTGACCGTGGCGCAGCCGCTCTATGCCCCATTTGAAGTCGATTTCCTTCTCCCCTTCCTCGACCGTGGGCATGACGACGTATTCGTTCGGTGCTGCGCGCAGCGCGGGGGCGTGGAGCAGGACGGGGCACAGTGCGCAGAGCACTGCTGCCAGACGAGCGGGGTGCATTTGAAACTCCGGATGGAAGAGAAGTGGGGAAAGCGGGTGACTGTCAGGTACCCAGAACAGGGTTGGGGTGCCAGCGGCGTGCCTGACGCAGCCGCATCTGGCGGGTTGCCAGTCCGATGATCGCGATCGCGCAGACGTAGAACGCCAGCTGCAGGCCGGACGGCCGCGCGTCATAGCCGATCAGCGCG
>DATCUL010000312.1:0-2887 GCA_036567405.1 Methyloversatilis sp.
TTGAAGTGCTCGGCCGAAAAGACACTGGCCGGACGACGATAGCGCAGCGCCAGCGCCAGCGCGTTGGTGCCGACCGAGCGTTCGTCCCAGCGGCCGCCCGGCACGAAATGCACCCGCTCCGCACGGGTACGCATGCCGCGGCTGCAACCGGTCCACAGCAGCCGGCCATCGGCGTCGCTGACCGCCGCCACCATGCCGCTTTCCAGCGCCACCGTCTGCAGTTCGTCGATGCAGGATGCGATCGCCTGACCGTAGGCCGTGCCGGTCCAGTCCGGCGCATCGGCATCGAGCGGTGCCGCCGAACACGACTCGGACACCGCTTCGCGCGAGCGCTGCCAGGAACCCGCGATGTCCATGCCGACCACCACGATGTTCTCGCCATCGCTGCGATCGCCGCGCCGCAGCGATTCGATGCGCCGGCGCCGTGCCGCCAGCCGTCCCTCGGTACCGCTCATGTGTCTCGCTCCACCTACCGGATACCTACCTCGTACGCGTTAGCGTGCGGGCCGACCCTGTGTTCTTTGCATTGCGCACTCGCTGCCGGCTGCAGGGCAACCAACAATTCGAGGAGATACATCATGCGTTACGCCGACCCCGGTCAACCCGGTTCCAAAGTTACCTTCAAGACCCGTTACGACAATTTCATCGGTGGCCAGTGGGTTCCCCCGGTCGAAGGCCAGTATTTCGACAACATCACGCCGGTGACCGGCAAGGTGTTCTGCCAGGTCGCCCGCTCGCAGGCCGCCGACATCGAACTCGCCCTCGACGCCGCACACAAGGCGCGTGACGCATGGGGCCGCACTGCACCGGCTCAGCGTGCCGCACTGCTGTTCAAGATCGCCGACCGGCTTGAAGCCAACCTCGAGCTGCTCGCCGTCGCCGAAACCTGGGAAAACGGCAAACCCGTGCGAGAAACCCTCGCCGCCGACATCCCGCTCGCCATCGATCACTTCCGCTACTTCGCCAGTTGCATCCGCGCCCAGGAAGGTTCGCTGTCGGAGATCGACGAAACCACCGTCGCCTACCACTTCCACGAACCGCTCGGCGTCGTCGGCCAGATCATCCCGTGGAACTTCCCGATCCTGATGGCGGCTTGGAAGATCGCACCGGCACTGGCTGCGGGCAACTGCATCGTGATGAAACCCGCCGAGCAGACCCCGGTCAGCATCCTGGTGCTGGTCGAACTGATCCAGGACCTGCTGCCCCCGGGCATCCTGAACATCGTAAACGGTTTCGGCATCGAAGCGGGCAAGCCGCTCGCGACCAATCCGCGCATCGCCAAGATCGCCTTCACCGGCGAAACTACGACCGGCCGTCTGATCCTGCAATATGCTTCCCAGAACATAATCCCGTCGACCGTCGAACTGGGTGGCAAGTCGCCCAATGTGTTCTTCGACGACGTGATGGACGCCGACGACGACTACTTCGACAAGTGCCTCGAAGGTTTCGCGATGTTCTCGCTGAACCAGGGCGAAGTATGTACTTGCCCGAGCCGTGCTCTGGTACAGGAAAACATCGCTGACAAATTCATCGAGCGCGCGATTGCGCGTGTCGCCAAGGTGCGCGGCGGCCATCCGCTGGACACCGACACCATGGTCGGCGCCCAGGCCAGTTCGGACCAGCACGAGAAGATCCTGTCCTACATCGACATCGGCCGCCAGGAAGGCGCGCAGGTGCTGATCGGCGGCGGCAAGCGCACCGAAGCGGAGAGCGGCGGCTTCTACATCCAGCCGACCGTGCTCAAGGGCCACAACAAGATGCGCGTGTTCCAGGAAGAAATCTTCGGCCCGGTGCTGGCGCTGACCACGTTCAAGGACGAGGCCGATGCGCTGGCCATCGCCAACGACACGCTGTACGGTCTGGGTGCCGGCGTTTGGTCGCGTTCGGTGCATCGCACCTACCGCATGGGGCGCGCCATCCAGGCCGGCCGCGTATGGACCAACTGCTACCACCTCTATCCGGCACACGCCGCCTTCGGTGGCTACAAGCAGTCGGGCATCGGCCGCGAAAACCACAAGGTGATGCTGGACCACTACCAGCAGACCAAGAACCTGCTGGTGAGCTACTCGCCGAAGGCACTCGGCTTCTTCTGAGCCAGGCCAGGCCTCGCGGCCTGATGGCTGCGAGGCCTGCAGCAGTCCGGGCGGAGCATGTGCTCCGCCCTTTTTCCATCCGGAGAAAAGGGACGCACATGGTTACCCGGGTTTCGGCAACTCCGCTTGCGCTGGACTGGATTGCCCGGCTGGCGGCAAGGCATGGTCCGCTGATGTTCCACCAGTCGGGCGGCTGCTGCGACGGCAGCGCTCCGATGTGCTATCCGCGCGACGAATTCGTGCTCGGCCATTCCGACGTCAGGCTGGGCGAGATCGGCGGCATGCCGTTCTACATGAGCGTGTCGCAGTTCGAATACTGGCAGCACACCCACCTGATCATTGATGTAGTGCCGGGACGCGGCGCCGGCTTCTCGATCGAATCGCCCGAAGGCATACGCTTCCTGACCCGCTCGCGCCTGTACGAACCGGACGAGGAAGCCGAGCTTGAAAGACTTGGGCCGCCTCCGCGCGGTGACGCGGCAACGGCCTGAATATCGCCGCCGTCAGGCAGCGGGTGCGTTGCGGGCAATGAAGGCCTTCATTGCCGACACGTCGGCGTCCATCACCTCGAAGCGCTGCGGGAGGACTTCGAGATTTTCCATGCCCGCAGGACGTACCGGTTCCGTACCCAGCGCCTCGACCACGGTTTCGGAAAACTTGGCCGGCAGCGCGGTTTCCAGCACGATCATCGGAATGCCGGGCTCGCGGTGTTCCAGCGCCACCTTCAGGCCGTCGGCGGTATGCGTGTCGATCGCACGCCCCCAGCGCTGCACCGCCAGCCGCATCGTGGCCAG
>DATCUL010000313.1:0-4004 GCA_036567405.1 Methyloversatilis sp.
CAAGCAGAAGCTCGTCTGCCATTCCTGCAGAATATCCGTTGGCTACAACGTAGCGAAGTTCTGCTGGTTCAACAAGTCGAAATTCGGCGGCAACATTTACTGTATGGAATGCCAGAAAACCGTTGCGGCGGTGTAGCCCGCAGGGGAAACCGCAGAGACAGCGCGTGCGCATCCACCTGTGGAGGCGGTATCCGACTTGCTGCTCACAGTATGCTGCTAGTTGGTGCCCAACGGATGTCGTGACCGGCGTCGCCTGTGGCCGCTATGCCGCCACCAGCGTGTGCCGTCCGGTCCAGTAGGCGCCTGGCGCAAGTTCCAGCGGACGTTCGGCGAGCGCCGGTTCGATGCAGATCATGCGGCGGAAATCGAGGTCGGGCAGGTCGGGCAGTGCGCGGCACTTGTCTTCCCACGGATTCCATACCACCAGATCCGGGAAGCCTTCGCTCTGCAGGCCCAGCGCGCGCGGAGACTCGTTCAGTACGACGCTGTCCGGTGCGCCGCAGTACAGACGGTCGATTTCGTCCTCGACCACGACGGCGTCGAAGCGGTCGCTGGTGACGGTGTTGCCGTGCGCCGCGTCGATGTAGCGCTTGCCGCGCAGGCCTTCGATCCGGCAGTTCTCCACTTCGCGTACGCGCAGATAGCTGTGCAGCGCCGCTGCGAAACGGAACGGGGCAGCGCCGGTGTTTTCAACCGCCAGTTCGAGGTCGAGCCGGTTGCCGCCGAGTACGACTGTCAGTTCCAGCGCGAACGCGTGTGGCCAGACCGCACGACTCGATTCGTCGTCGGTCAGGCGCAACGTGGCGGTGACGAAATCGCTGGCGATCCGCTGTTCGGACAGCTGCCATGCTCGCGTGCGGGCGAAGCCGTGGCGCGGACCGTCGCCGCGTTCGGCGAACTGCGGAAAGATGACCGGAATGCCGCCGCGTATTGCGCTGCGGCCATCGAAGCGGGCGTCCGGCGACAGGTAGAGCCGTTCTGTGCTGCCGGCCGGAATCCACGACAGCACTTGGGCGCCGAACAGGCTGATCAGGCAGGTCGAGCCGTCGGCTGCCTGCAGGGACAGCGCGGGCTGGCCGGCGTGGTCGATCTGCTGGATGGTTCCGCTGGCGTCATTCATCGGGTGTCGGGTACGGGCATGGGTGACAGGGGAATTCAGTCGTCGAGGCCGGCGCGAACGCAGGCCACATAGGCAGCGCCATCCGGCGGTTGCCGGTCGCGCTGTGCACGCCATATGGTTTCGCCCAGGCAATCAACCACGCGGTGCAGCGCCTCGTGCTCGTCGCCCAGTCGAGCGCGCTGTGCCTCGAAGGCGGCGCGCAACCCGGGTGGCTGGTCGATGGCCAGTTGCTCCTCGATCGCCAGGTGCAGTGACAGGTGCAGGAAGGGGTTCGTTTCGCCCAGTTCCGGCGGGTACTCACGGGTCAATGCCCGTTCTCCCTGGTCGAGCAGGCCGTGGTACTCGGGATGGCGTCCCATCAGCGTCAGCGCCAGCATTTCCATCTGGGTCAGCGGCTGCGGGCTGTTGCGTTTGGCCCAGGTGTCGATGAAGAACTGCCGGGCCTGGTCGCGCGTGGGATTGAACATGGAACATGGGAAAGCATGCGTGGCAGGGCGGGTATTCCACCATAGAAGTGGCCGGCGGCGCATCCCGATCTGCGCGCCGGCGTCTATCCGGTGCCTCCCCCGGTGGCTGGCAACCTCCGGTTCGTGGTTGCTCGTGCCTCGTCGGATCCGGGTGATCGCGTCCGGTCGCGGCATCCGGAATCGAAGCTGTTTCATGCCAAAGGACTATTTTATTCGTGCGGAATGCTGTGTATGGTGGCTGCGCTTAGGTCTGGTGGCATGGTGCCATCGGACGACGGAACGGAGGGCGGCCTGCATGGGAATGCCTTGTTCGGCGCACGACTGGCCGGCTTCCGCGGGACTTGGTGGCGGGAAGCGCTTGCTGGTGATTCATCACGACTTCCCCGGCCCGTTCCGCGACCTGCTGCCATTCTGGTCGGACATGCTTGGCTGGCAGGTGGTCGGCATCGGTTCCGAGACGTCATCGGGCTGCAGCGACGTGCCGTGGATCGGGTGTCGCACCCCCCGCCAGCCGGCCGCCGCCACATCGCCTTGCACCAACCCGATGCCGGGCAAAGTGCGACAGGGCGAGGTGGGCGCGCGCGTGCTGCTCGATCTGAAGGCGCGGAACTACGTGCCGGACGTGATCCTCGCAGATCCCGGCGCAGGCGAAACCTTGCGTGTGAAGGAAGTCTTTCCAGATGCGCGGCTGGTGCACTACTGCGCCGGCCATACCGACCGGTCGCCTCGGGACGCTGCGCCTGATCTGTCCGTCATTGCGCGCTGCGACGCCGGAATCAGCCCGGGCTGGTGGCAGAAATGCACCTATCCCCGCGATTTCCAGCCGCGGATCGACGTCATACGCGACGGGATTCGCCATGCCGCCTTCGGTCCGGACAGGTCGTCCGTCGTCGTGACCGATGACGGAACGGTGCTGCACACGGGGGATGCGGTCATCACCCATTTCGCTTCGGCGCAGGCTGGTGGCTCAAGTCTGTCAGGCTTCCTGCGCGTGCTCGGGCCGCTGCAGCGCCGTCACCCTTGCCATGCGCTGATTGTCGGCGCCGGAGCCGACGCGAACGACTGGATCGAACAGCGAATGGCAGCTGCCTGTGTCGATCCGCAGCGCACGCACTTCGTGAACCATCCGCGTCCGGGCCGGATCGCGGACATGCTGCGCGTGTCGTCGGTGCACATCCACATGGGCCGGCCGGACCGTCTCGACCGCTCGCTGCTTGAAGCGATGGCCTGTGGTTGCGCCCTGGTGGTGGCCGACGCGTTGCCGGTACGCGAGGTTCTGCGTCACGGCATCAACGCGCTGCTGATCGATCCGCATGACAGCGAAGGTTTCGTCGAGGCGGCGCTGCGCCTGCTCGGCGGCCCGCTGCTGCAGGCTTCGCTGCGGCGCGAGGCCAGAGCGGAAATTGTGCGCAGCTTCGATGCCGGTGCCGCGGCGATCCGCTATGCCCGCGTGTTCGACGGACAGCCGGATGATCATGTGCCACTCCATTTCCTGCCGGTTGCACTGGCGGGCGACGGCGTGGCGCTGCATGACTACGCGTTCTGCGCCCTGGGCGCACCCTGAGCGCGGTGCTCCGTCAGATCTGCTGGTCTCCGAGATCCACTGCCTGCAGCACGATGGCGGCGATTTCCTCGATCGACTTGTGGGTCGAATCGAGCCAGCGTATGCCTTCCATGCGCATCAGTCTCTGGGCCGCCTCGACCTCGTAGCGGCAGTTGGCCAGCGACGCGTAATGGCTGCCGCGACGACGCTCCTCGCGGATCTGCGCCAGGCGGTCGGGCGAAATGGTCAGCCCGAACAGCTTGTCGCGATACTTCACAAGTTCGGTCGGCAGTTTCGCACGCTCGAAATCTTCCGGAATCAGCGGGTAGTTCGCCACCTTCACGCCGAACTGCATGGCCATGTAGAGGCTGGTCGGTGTCTTGCCCGAGCGCGATACGCCGACCAGGATCACGTCGGCCTGCTGCAGTTCCTTGTGCGACATGCCGTCGTCGTGTGCCAGCGAGAAGTTGATCGCCTCGATCCGCCTCTGGTAGTCGGCGCTTTCCTCCATGCTCTTCGGGCGCCCGACGTTGTGATTCGCGGGCAGCCCCAGTTCTTCCTCGAGCGGGCCGACGAAGTGCTCGAACATGTCGAGGAACAGCGCGTCGGCCTGACGCACGGTATGTGCGACCTCGGTATTCACGATCGATGTCACCACGATGGGTCGTACACCGTCGCGCATCTTCGCCTCGGTTATCCGCTCGACGCAGTCGAGTGCGTTATCCACGGAATCGACGAATGGAACACGGGTCTGCCGGAAGCGCACGCTTTCAAACTGCGAGAGCAGGCTGCGGCCCAGGGTTTCGGCGGTGATGCCGGTGCTGTCGGAAATGAAGAAGACGGTTCGCATCGGTTTGTCCATTGTTGATTCGTG
>DATCUL010000314.1:0-4437 GCA_036567405.1 Methyloversatilis sp.
CTGCTTGAGGTAGGCACCGATGTCTTCGGCGATGAGGTCGGAAACGTGTGCCATCAGAAGGCCTCCTGCCGGGCCGCCCCAAGGGGAGCCTCAGCCCCCTCGGGGGGCAACGAACGAATGTGAGTGTGGGGGCACATCAGAAGTACCCTTCCTGCTTCTTCTTTTCCATCGAGCCGCTCGAATCGTGGTCGATCACGCGGCCCTGGCGCTCCGATGTCGTGGTCAGCAGCATTTCCTGGATGATTTCGGTCAGCGTCGACGCGGTCGATTCGACCGCACCGGTCAGCGGATAGCAGCCCAGGGTGCGGAAGCGCACGCTCTTCATCTGCGGCACCTCGCCCGGACGCAGGCGCATGCGCTCGTCGTCGACCATGATCAGCGTGCCGTCGCGCTCGACCACCGGACGCTCGGCAGCGAAATAGAGCGGCACGATGGGAATGTTTTCCAGATGGATGTATTGCCAGATGTCCAGTTCGGTCCAGTTCGAGATCGGGAACACGCGGATCGACTCGCCCGGGTGCTTGCGCGCGTTGTACAGCTTCCACAGCTCCGGGCGCTGGCTCTTCGGGTCCCAGCGGTGCTGCGCGTTGCGGAACGAGAAGATGCGTTCCTTGGCTCGCGACTTCTCCTCGTCGCGCCGCGCGCCGCCGAAGGCGGCATCGAACTTGTACTTGTCCAGCGCCTGCTTCAATCCTTCGGTCTTCCACATGTCGGTGTGCAGCGCCGAACCGTGGTCGAACGGATTGATGTTGCGCGCCTTGGCTTCCGGATTGATGTGCACCAGCAGATCCATGCCGAGCTTGCGCGCCATCGCGTCTCGGAACTCGTACATCGCCTTGAACTTCCAGGTGGTGTCGACATGCAGCAGCGGAAACGGCGGTACCGACGGATAGAAGGCCTTGGCGGCCAGGTGCAGCATGACCGCACTGTCCTTGCCGACCGAGTAGAGCATGACCGGATTCTCGGCCTCGGCCGCCACCTCGCGCATGATGTGGATGCTCTCGGCTTCCAGCCGTTGCAGGTGGGTCAAAGTAGTCATCGTGATGGGAAACCGGAAAGCAGGGGTTACGCGCCGGGCGGCACGGGCAGGCCGCGCAGGCGAAAGGAGCGCGATTTTACAGTGCCCGGGCTGCTGCGTGGCCGTCATCGACACATCTCGGGCGCCCGGATCGGCTCAAAACACGAGGTTTTCCTGCCTGTGGTCGCCGCAAAAACCTTGCCGGTCGCTCCAGCGACCGTCCCGAACAGGCCGGATCAGCCTTTGCGCGGACGGTTGGAGGCACTGCGTGCCGCTCTGACAAGGGCGACCATGCCGCGGCGATCGGGGAAATTGATCACCACGGACGACGTACGCCGGTCGACGAAAGCGGCGTTCCCGCCGGCGATCGCACGGGCGACGACCGGCCCCTGCGCCGCGATGGCGTCGCAGACCAGTCCCGCCATGTCGTTATGCATCTGCGAAATGATCTCGTACGACTGACGGGCGTGCCGGGCGACCTGCTCGAACAGCGCGCGGTAAAGCCCGGGCAGCTGCCACATCGCCGCCATCGCCTCACTCGCGCTCATCGGCACCTCGAGCAGACGCACCTGATCGCTCAGTACCGATGCAGCCGCGTCGTTCTGCAGCTTGAGCAGGCGCTCGGTGCCCTGCGTCATGATCTCGGCCAGCCGGCGAGTGATATCGCCGCCGGCTGACAGCGGTACGGCTTCATCGGAAGGAAGTGCGTTTGTCATGACATGATCTCCCGCGGGACTCGATGGACAAGGAAACAGACGTGTCGACAGGAATCGACGATACGCCACGCCTTTCAATCATAGGCGCCGGCGACAAAGCGGGCACGTATTCCTTTGTCGATGCAATATCCCGGACCGGCACCGACGTCTCCGCTCAGGCCTCGAGTGCCGCCTGATCAAGCGCGGCACCGATGGCGCGGATCAGCACGTCTGCGGCAACCGGCTTGTAGAGCACCTGAAGCCCGCTGCGGCGTGCCTGCACCAGCCGGTCCGGCGCCGTATCGCCGGTGATCAGAAGCGCCGGCACCTCGCGCCCCAGCGCGTCACGCAGCGCACGCACCACCTCGACCCCGTCCTCGTCGTTGCGCAGCCGGAAGTCGCAGACGACGGCATCGATGCGCGCGCCCTCCTCCGGCTCCAGCCGGATGGCGATATCCAGCGCCGCGGCGCGTCCATCCGCCAGATGCACCTCAACGCCCTCGGCGCGCAGTACGGCCGCACTTGACATGCGTACGCCCTCCTCATCATCGATGACCAGCACGCGGGCCGATTGCAGTACCGGAGCGCCAGCCTCCTCGATGGCGTGGGCCGGTGCCGGACTGGTCACCGGAACGGCCGCCGGTGCCAGCAGCCGGAACACCGTGCCGTGGCCGGCGCGCGACGCAACGCCGACCGACAGTCCCATCAGTCCGGCCAGCCGGCGCACGATCGCCAGCCCCATGCCCAGCCCCTGCGCGCGGTCGCGCTCTCGGTTCCCGACCTGATAGAACTCCTCGAAGATGCGCGGCAGTTCGTCGTCGTCGATGCCGGCACCACTGTCCCACACTTCGATGCAGACCTGCGCGCCGCGACGGCGCGCTGCCACCAGCACACCACCGCGTGCGGTGAACTTCAACGCGTTATGCACCAGATTGCCGAGCAGGCGTTCGAGCAGTTGCGGATCGACATGGATCCAGAGCCCGCCGGGTCGCAGCTTCAAGGTCAGACCGCGCTCCTCGGCCTGGCCTGCAAAGGTGGCATCGAGCGCACGGAACACATCCTTGACCGGTGTCGGCCTCATGCGAGCCTGAACCACACCGGCATCGAGCCTGGACACGTCGAGCATTTCGTTGAACGAGGATTCGAGCGCATTCACGCAGGCCATCAGGTTCTGCGCCAGCGGCTCTTCGTCGCGACCGTGCAGGCGGCTCACCAGCGCGCTGCCGAACAGTCCGAGCGAATGCAGTGGCTGGCGCAGATCGTGGCTGGCCGACGCGAAGAAGCGCGTGCGTTCGGCGCTGGCACGCTCGGCAATGTCGATCTGCACGCGCAGCTGACGGGCCAGTTCTTCCTTCTCGTAACGGCTGCGCAGCGCTTCGGTCAGAAGGCGGTGCTGCTGCAGGCCGAAATCGAGATTGACGTACAGATAGACCAGTGCCGCCACGCCCATGAACACGTGCAGGATGTCGCCGTGCCAGAGCATGGCGCTGGAAAGCCCCAGCATGACCGGAATCGGGAAGCTGAGCAGCGCACGGCGGTGCGGTGCGAGCGAGGCGATCGATCCGGTGCTCATGCCCATCATGACCAGCATCATCAGCGCGGTCATCAGCACATTGTCGTCCGGAAAGAACAGCCAGGGCGCGAGCCCCCAGATGGTCGCGTTGATCAGCAACGCATTGCTGTACCAGAGGCCCGCGCGTGCATGGTCACGCGCATCCGGCGCAGTCTTCAGATAGCGGCGGCAACCCAGATAGCGCCAGAGCTGGCAGCTGTGCAGCATGACCGCCCAGACCAGCGCCCCCCGGTCACCGGTATGGAACCACGCGACCGACCAGAAGCCGAAACCGACCAGCAGGGCACTGATGGCACCGCTCCAGCTGGTGCGCATCATCGCATCGACCTGCTCGCGCAGGATGCGCTGCGCGATCCCTTCCGGACCGGCGTATTCCCCTGATTCGCCCGGGACCGGCGGCGTGAGCGTATGCATCATGACCCGGTGCCCGCGGACGCGCTCGGCCACCCGGTACATCCGGTGCGATCGCGGCAAGCCCGGGGTGCTGAATGTTCGACGGCCGGAGGAATCACAAAGGAGGCGACGTGGTCGCCGAAAAAACAGGGGAAGGCAGTATCCGGCCCCCGACATACGTCGTCAATGAAGGAATTGACAATACGAATCAGCGGGATAGACCTATGCCGCACAAATACCGCCATTCGGGATACCGGCCAGACACGGCTCACCGTCCTGCCGTCAGCACCGATTCGGATTGCAGTCCACGCAGTCTGATCAGGCAATGTAAAAGCCCCCGGTCCCAAAATCGATGGGACCGGGGGCTTGAGGATTCGTGGTGGAGAGGAGGAGGATCGACGGTTTGCCCTTGAAATTCCAAGCAAACCATCCCTCTAACCGATTCTCCATCCCAACAAAATCTAGGCCCTATAAGGGTTTCCGCATAGTCACCCACAACGAGGGAAAGTATAACACGGTGCGGACGGGCAATCCTTTGTGACCATGTTTGTGACCAACTTACCGTGCGCCGGAGGCGGTCACAGGCGACAGATACTTACCCCTTTATTTCACGATAACGCGCTTCAAGGACTTCTGAGTCCGAGAGCGGACGAGCACTTCGGTCGGAAGCCCTCCAACTATCGTGCGCACCTCCCCGATGATTGTTCACTAGGCGCCCTTCATCGCGCTTAAGTGATTGCGTCCAACCCCGCTCGAAC
>DATCUL010000315.1:0-7493 GCA_036567405.1 Methyloversatilis sp.
GGTGGCTGGCGGGCCGCGCTGCGACCACCGGCGCCGGTGGCGCGCTGGATCATCGCCGGCACCGTGTTCGCGCTGGCACTGGTGACCTTCGTGCCGCTGCTGGCGCATCAGTTCGATTTCGTGCCGCTGCCACCGATGCACTGGCTGGGTGGTGCGCTCGCGGGTCTGCTCAGCTTCGTCCCGCTGCAGTTGGCCATTGCGCTGGGCAACCGCATGGTGCGCTGAACCAAAACGTCGATGGCTTCAGCCGGCGGGGTTCAGAAGCCGAAAGCTTCCTTCATCACGTAGTAGATCCAGTTCTGTTCCATCGAGCCGTGCACCAGGTGCGCCATCGGGCCGCGAGCGAAGATGGCGACGTCCTCGCCGCCATGGGTTTCGGCGTCACCCCGGAACGGCACTGTCGCCTGCTGTCGGTAGTCGGGGGCCGTCGTGTCGACGCTGCCGGGGTTGCCCCTGGCACTGCCGACCGCCCCCGGCCCGTTGGCGTAACCCAGTGTGGTGTAGGGCATGCCGTCGGCGGCCAGTGTGGGGGTCGGGCTGTGGCCGTCGACCTTCGGAACCGGGCGGACCAGACCGAGGATGTCGTTGCCGCGATGCGGATAGCCGGCCAGGGTGAAGGTGTGGCTGTGGTCGGCCGTGACGATGATCAGCGTGTCCTTCGGATCGGTCATTTCCGAGGCCCGCCTGACCGCGCGTGCGAATTCGATGGTTTCGATCAGTGCGCGCCGTGCGTTGCCGGCGTGATGTGCGTGGTCGATGCGGCCGCCTTCGACGTGCAGGAAGAAGCCCGCCGGTTCCTGCTGCAGCAGCGCGATCGCCTTGCCGGTCATGTCGGCCAGCGAGGGCTCTCCGCCGGTGTCGCCGGCGCGATCGGATTCGTACTGCATGTGGCTGCGTTCGAACAGGCCGAGCAGATGGCGCGTGCGGGCCGGATCGACGGCGTCGAAGCCGGCCCGGTTCCAGACGAAGGCGCTGCCGGCGCCGCGGCTGTCGGTCCATTCGGCGATCAGGTCGCGGCCGTCGGTGCGCAGGCCGGTGCGGCCGCCGTATTCGGGATCGGCCTGGCCGGTGTGGCGGAAGTAGTCCCGGCCGCCGCCGAGTGCCACCCTCAGGCTGCGCCGGACGGCCGGGGTCACTTCGATCAGCTGGCGGGCGATGTCGCTGACCGGCGTGGCGAGGCCGGCGCAGGTCGGTGCCGAGGCGACCTGTCCGTCGTATTCCAGATTGCGCATCGCGGTGTGCGCGTAGGTGGCGCCGGGCGTCGCATGGGTGATGCGCGTGGTCGTCACGATGCCGGTCGCCTTGCCGGCGGCCGCGGCCTGTTCGAGTATTGTCGGCAGCGCCTTGGCGGCGATCACACGGGCGTCGCACTCGCCGCGTGCCGTCGTGTGGTCGACCGACAGCTGGTCTTCGCGCGTCTTGTAGCCGGTCACCATGGCGGTCATGGTCGGCGCCGAATCGGGCGTCTGCTGGTCCCAGGAATAGGTCTTCGACAGTGCGGCGTAGGGCAGCGTCTCGAAGAACAGGCGGTTCTCCTCGCCGGTCCGGCCGCGCATCTGGCCCTCGAGGATGCGTGCTGCGGTGACGGTGGAAATGCCCATGCCGTCGCCGACGAACAGAATCACGTTTCTTGCCCGGCCGGTGTTCGGCTGCAAGCTCTTTGCGTCGGCGATGAACTGCTCGCCGCCGGCCTTCCAGTCGCCGACGGCTTCCGGTCCGCCGGTACGCGGTTCGGCCGCAGTTGCCGCAGCGCCGGTACAGAGCGCCGTGACGAGAAGTCTCGTGATCGATGTCAGATGCATGACAGGTTCCCTGCGCGGGTGGCGCCGCGCCGGCCCCTGGGCCGGCGGGCGTTGCGGAATCAGAGCAGCGCGTCGAGTGCCGTCCGGTAGCTGTCGGCCTGTTCTTCCTCGCTGCTGGCGGCCATGCGCAGGTCGCGCACCAGACCGTCCTTCAGACCATAGATCCAGCCGTGCACGCGCACTTCCTGGCCGCGCGCCCAGGCATCGCGTATGACCGTGGTTTCGCAGACATTCATCGCCTGCTCGATCACGTTCAGTTCGCACAGCCTGTCCTCACAGGCTTCGCCGGCCTGCACCATGTCGAGCAGTGTCCGGTGCTTGTTGCGCACGTCCTGCACGTTGCGCAGCCAGTTGTCGATCAGGCCGAGCCGCATGTCGTTCAGCGCCGCCCGTACGCCGCCGCAGCCGTAGTGGCCGACCACCAGGATGTGCTGCACTTTCAGCACGTCGACTGCGTACTGCATGACCGACAGGCAGTTCAGGTCGGTCTGAACCACCACGTTGGCAACGTTGCGATGTACGAAGACCTCGCCCGGAATCAGGCCGATTATCTGGTTGGCCGGTACGCGGCTGTCGGAACAGCCTATCCACAGGTATTCCGGGCTCTGCAGGGTGGCGAGACGTTCGAAGAAGTGCGGGTCATCGACGCGCATGCGGTCGGCCCACTTCCGGTTTGCTTCAAACAGGTGATCGGTTTCTTTCAACGCATGGACTCCTCTTGGTGTGCGCCTCGTGGGCGGCCCCAATAATATAGTGCAGTGCACAGAGAGGCCTGCCGGGTGTGGTGGCGGTATCACACCGTTCCGCCGGCGCAGCACAAGTGTTGCGTGCGCCAGCCCCACCCATCCCGCGCTGTGGTCAAATCGCGCCTGTCGTTCCAACGCCAGTCCTCCGACATGAACACCGTCCGCTACCGCATCACTCCCGTCCATCCGGAAGCCCACCTGTTCGAAGTCGAGATGGACATTCCCGACCCCGCGCCGGAGGGGCAGCGGCTGTCGCTGCCGGCGTGGATTCCGGGCAGCTACATGATCCGGGAATTCGCGCGCCACATCGTGCGCATCGAGGCGCGCGACGGCATCAAGGCGGTGGCGCTGACCAAGCTGGACAAGCACACCTGGCAGGCGGCGCCGTGCGAGGGCGTGCTGCGCGTACGCTACGAGGTGTATGCGTGGGACCTGTCGGTGCGTGCGGCGCATCTCGACACCACGCACGGGTTCTTCAACGGCAGCAGCGTGTTCCTGATGGTGCATGGCCGCGAGCAGCAGCCGTGCGAAGTGGATATCCGCCAGCCGGCCGGACGGGTTTACAAGGAGTGGCGCGTCGCGACCACGCTGCCCGAGGCGGCGGGCCGAGGCGGAGCGCGGCGGCACGGATTCGGGCTGTATCGCGCGGCCAGCTACGAAGAGCTGATCGACCATCCGGTCGAAATGGGCAGTTTCGCGCTGTACGAATTCACCGCCTGCGGCGTGCCGCACGAGGTTGCGATCACCGGCCGGCACGACATCGACAGCGCACGCCTGTGCGAAGACCTGCGGCGCGTCTGCGAATGGCAGATCCGACTGTTCGGCGAGCCGGCGCCGTTCGAGCGCTACGTTTTTCTGGTGATGGCGGTCGGCGACGGTTACGGTGGACTTGAACACCGCGCCAGCACGGCGCTGCTGTGCTCGCGCAACGACCTGCCGGCGCCTGGGGCCGGTGCGATGTCGGATGCTTATCGCGGCTTCCTCGGCCTGTGCAGCCACGAATACTTCCACGCCTGGAACATCAAGCGCATCAAGCCGGCGGCGTTCGAGCCCTACGACCTGACGCGCGAGAACTACACGCGCCTGCTGTGGGCGTTCGAGGGTTTCACGTCCTACTATGACGATCTGGCTCTGGTGCGTTCGGGCGTCATCACGCAGGACGACTACCTCAAGCTCCTGGCCAAGACGATCAACCAGGTCATGCGCGGCGGTGGCCGGCTGAAGCAGAGTCTGGCCGATTCGTCCTTCGATGCCTGGGTCAAGTACTACCGGCAGGACGAGAACGCGCCGAACGCCATCGTCAGCTACTACACCAAGGGTGCGCTGGTCGCACTGGCGCTCGACCTGACGCTGCGCACCAGGAGCCGTGGCGCGCTGTCGCTCGACGACGTGATGCGCCGGCTGTGGCAGGAATACGGCCTGACCGGCAAAGGCGTGCCGGAGGACGGCATCCGGCGTGCCGCCGAAGCGGTCAGCGGCATGAAGCTCAAGCGTTTCTTCGAGACGGCGGTCGAAGGCACCGATGATCTGCCGCTCGACAAGCTGCTGCACGCGGTTGGCATCGATCTGGCTTTCGAGGCGGCGGGCACGATGCCGGTGCTTGGGGTGAAGACGGCCAACGAAGGCGACAACGTGAAGCTCACCCAGGTGCTCGATCACGGCGCCGCGCAGCGTGCCGGCCTGTCGGCCGGCGACGTGCTGGTGGCGCTGGACAACCTGCGCATCACCGCCAGCTCTCTGGACGCGTTGCTCAAGCGCCGCTCGCCGGGTGACGAGGTGAAGATCAATGCCTTCCGGCGCGACGAACTGATGAAGTTCAGAGTCCGTCTCGACGCGCCACCGGCCGATCAGGCCAGGATTGCGCCGGCCGTGCGCAGCAGTGCGCCGGCGCGCGAACTTCTCAGGCAGTGGCTCGGGCGCGGCTGACGCGCCGCATGTGACGCATGCATGACCGCCGGCTGACGGCGTCTTCAACAATCCGTCATCGGTCTGTCACCGGCGCTCACCACACTCCGCGCATCCTCAATGCGGAGTCGCGACGATGTCTTCCAGCAATATGTTTTCCCGCCGCGACTTCATGCGCGGCGTCGGGGCCGGTGCGCTGGCCGGTTCCTCCGTGGTGCGCTCGGCACAGGCGATTGCCGCTCCCGGCGGGCTGTTCGTGCACGGCGTCGCCAGCGGCGATCCCCTGTCCGACCGCGTCATCATCTGGACCCGCGTGACGACGAACCGTCCGGGCACGGTCGCCGTGCTGTGGGAAGTCGCGCTCGACGACGATTTTCACCGCGTCATCCGGCGTGGCCGCGTGCTGACCGATGCCGACACCGACCACACGGTCAAGGCTGATGTGACCGGCCTGCCGGCTGCGGCGCGGCTTTACTACCGTTTCCGTGCCGAAGGGCAGCAGTCGCCGGTGGGCCGCACGCGCACGCTGCCGGCCGGCGCGGTCGAGAAAATCAGATTGGCCGTGCTGTCCTGCGCCAACTACCCGGCCGGCTACTTCAACATCTACGCCGAAGTGGCGAAGCTCGACGATCTGCATGCCGCCGTGCATCTGGGCGACTACATCTACGAATACCCGCGCGGTGGCTATGCTTCCGGCGACGCCGCCGCGCTCGGCCGGCTGGTGCAGCCGGCCGGCGAAATCCTGACGCTGGACGACTACCGCCGGCGCTACGCGCAGTACCGTACCGACGGCGATCTGCAGGCCATGCACGCAGCGCTGCCGGTGATCGCGGTGTGGGACGACCACGAAATCGCCAACGATGCCTGGCGCGATGGCGCCGAGAACCATACCGAAGGTGTCGAGGGCGCCTTTGCCGACCGGCGTGCAGCGGCGATCCGCGCCTGGTCCGAATGGACGCCGGTCCGGTTGCCCGATCCGGCGCAGCCGGATCGCATCTACCGCAGCTTCCGCTTCGGCAACCTGCTGTCGCTGCACATGCTGGATACGCGGATCATCGGCCGCGACCAGCAACTGAATTACGCGAACTACTTCGGCGCCGCCGGCTTCGACGGCGCCCGCTTCGCTGCCGACATGGCCGACCCGAACCGCCAGCTGATGGGCGCGGAGCAGACCGACTGGCTGGGTCTGCAACTGGCGCAGTCCGACACCACGTGGGACGTGCTCGGCCAGCAGGTGCTGATGGGCCGGATGAATGTGCCGGCGCCGCTGGTGCTCGGCCAGATCAGCTTTTCCGCCTACAGCGCGCTGGTGGTCAAGGCGGCCAGCGCGCCGCAGACGCTGACCGCCCAGGAAAAGGCCGTGCTCGCGCAACCGGCCATTCCGTACAACCTTGATGCGTGGGACGGTTATGCCATGGCGCGTGAAACCGTGCTCGGCACCGCGCGTGCGCTGGACAGGAATCTGGTGGTGCTGTCGGGCGACACGCACAACGCCTGGGCCAGCGATCTGGCTGATCACGCCGGCAATCAGGTCGGGGTCGAATTCGCGACGCCGTCGGTGACCTCGCCCGGCTTCGAGGAATACTTCCCGTCGGAAAACCCGCTCGCCGTGGCGGCCGGACTGACGCAGATCATCGGTCCGCTGCAGTACGCCGATACCGCGCGCCGCGGTTTCATGATCGTCACCGCCACGGAGCACGCCTGCCGCGCAGAATGGCGCTACGTCAGCACGGTGAAGAGTCGCCTCTACACCGTGTCGCGGGGGCCGGCACTGCGCATGCTGCCTGGCGCGGGCAACCGGAAGCTGGTGCCGGCCTGAACGTCCGGTTTTTCGCGAGCGTGGCTCGCTCCTGCAAAGGCAGATGCCGTGCCATCGCGTGCACCGATCGAGGCGGTGGATCAGGTCCGTCCGGAAACGCTGCGACGCCTCTGTGGGGGCGAGCCATGCTCGCGATCGTTCGCTTGATTCGCTTGAGTCGGGAGCGCGGCCGGGCATCAGCACCTCCGCGCCCGGCTTACTCGCGTGCGTACGTCGCTCAGGCCTCGTCCGCGGCCTGAGACTGATCGGTTTTGGCCTCTTTGGCCAGCTTTGCCTGTGCCAGCATCCGGGTGCGCGATTCCGGCGTTTCGAGGCTGACGCGGCCGATGGCGCCGTCGCGGTAGTCCTGCAGCAGCGTGAAGGCGGCCTTCTCCAGATCGGGTGCGCCGCCCTTGATGCGGTAGCCGCGCCGTGCCGCGATGTGCGCGATCACCGATACGCCGTCCATGTCGGGTGTGCAGCCGTAGCGTGCCGCCATGAAGTCCGGGTAGTTCGCCTGCAGCAAGTCGCCGAGGAAGGTCGCGACCTCTTCGTCGATGATGGCGTTGCGGCCGATGGCGTGACTGGCGGCCAGCATCAGGCCATCGCTTTCGTGCTCGATCTTCGGCCACATCAGGCCGGGTGTGTCGTACAGCGTCAGCCGCGGCGTCAGGTGGATGCGCTGGATGCTCTTGGTGATGGCCGGTTCGTCGCCGGTGGCGGCCACCTTCTTCTTCACCAGCGCGTTCATCAGCGTCGATTTGCCGACGTTCGGGATGCCCATGATGATCAGGCGCAGCGGCTTCAGATTGTCGTCGCGGTGTGGTGCCAGCGACTGCGCCAGCGAGGCGATGCGCGTGGCGTCGCCCGGCTTGCGCGCTGAAATCGCCACGGCCTTCGTATTGGGCTGGCTGTTGAAGAACTTCAGCCACGCGGCCGTGGCGTCCGGGTCGGCCAGATCGGCCTTGTTCAGCAGCTTCAGGCAGGGCCGGTTCCGGTGCGTGCGGATGGCGTGAATCATCGGGTTGCTGCTGGCTTCGGGCAGGCGGGCGTCGAGCACTTCGACCACCACGTCGACCGATTTCATCGCGTCGGTCGCGTGCTTGCGCGCGGCGGTCATGTGACCGGGGAACCACTGGATGGACATGTCTGCGGCAGCGCTGGGAAAGGCCGCCATTCTACCGGGCCGGCAACGTGCCAGGCCCGGCGATCGCGGTGGATCGGCCGCCGGGCGGTAACGTG
>DATCUL010000316.1:0-1760 GCA_036567405.1 Methyloversatilis sp.
CAGTGCAGAGGCCGCGCCCTGGTCGCCCTTGCCTACGGCCGACTGCGTCTGCAGCGTCAGGTTGGGCAGCTGGAAGCCGAAGCCCAGCCCGCACAGCGTGAAGATCGCCAGCAGCAGCGGTCGCGGCGTATCGGCGGACACGCTGCACAGTGCGGCCAGGCCGGCGACCAGCAGCAGCACGCCGCGCGAGAACAGCCGTTCGGGCCGCGCCACACGGGAGATCAGCCGGCCGTTGATCACGCTGCCGACGGTGATGCTGACCAGGATGGGCGTCACCAGCAGGCCGGCCTCCTTCGGCGACAGCGAGAAGCCGCCCTGCAGCAGCAGCGGCGCGTAGAACAGCAGCACGAACATCATCATGCCGGTGAGCGCGGCCAGCAGGCCCAGGCGGCGCATCGTCGGATCGGCGAACAGCTGCGGCGGAATGACCGGCGCGTCGGTGCGCTGCTGGTGCCGCACGAACAGCCCGCCGAGCAGCAGCGATGCCGCCACCAGACCGGCGAAGGCGGCGCTGGTGAAACCCAGGCGTTCGCCGAATTCGGTGGTCATCAGCAGCGAGCCGATGGCCAGCGTCAGCAGCAGCACGCCCAGCCAGTCGAGCGATTTGCCGTCGTTCTTCTCCGCATGCACCACGTGCGGCAGCCAGCGCCAGACGACCGGCAGCGCGATCAGGCCGACCGGCAGATTGATGTAGAACACGCTGCGCCAGCCGACATGCTCGGTCATCCAGCCGCCGAGCACCGGTCCGAGTGCCGAGGCCACGCCGAAGGCGGCCGACAGCATCACCTGCCAGCGCACCCGCTCCAGCGTGTCCGGGAACAGGTCGCTGACCGAGGCGAAGGCCGAACCGACCAGCATGCCGCCGCCGATGCCCTGCAGTCCGCGTGCCAGCACCAGCTGCGGCATGCTGCCGGCCATGCCGCACAGCGCCGAGGCCAGCGTGAACAGCGCGATGGCGGCCAGCAGGAAGGGCTTCCGGCCGTGCAGGTCGCCCAGTCGGCCGGTGACCGGAATCAGGATGGCGTTGGTCAGCAGATAGGCGGCGGCGACCCAGGGGTAGAGGCCGAAGCCCTGCAGCTCGGCCACCATGCGCGGCAGCGCCGTGCCCACCACCGTCTGGTCCAGGGCGATCAGCACCATGACGACGGAGATGCCGGCCATGGCGGCGACTGGACGGGACGGTGCATGTCTTGCAGGCAAGGTGGGTTTCCTGATGGGTGCGGTGCGCCCGGCGACCGCGGATCGACCGCGGCCGGGGCGCAAGGTTCACCAGCTGCGCACGCGGCCGGTATCGACGTGCACGAACTGTTCGCGCGGGTAGAAACCGACGCCGCCGAGGCCGAGCGACAGCGCGGCGTCACGCAGATCGGTCACCGACACGCCGGCCAGACGGATGTCGATGGCCCGGCCGTCCATGTGCAGGCTGCGCCGAGCCACGCCGCCCTCGCGGGTCGCCTGCAGCATGGCGTTGGTGGCCGGGCAGCGGTAGCCGGAAATGACCTGGAATGGGTCGGCGCAGCCGAGCTGCTGTCGTACCCGGAACAGCAGGTCGAACAGCTGCGGGTCGATCGTGCCGACCTCGCCGGAATAGTGGTCGCGCAGCAGGTGGTTGAAGGCGTCCAGCGCATCCGGCACATAGCGGCCATCGACCGCATAGATCAGCGCCAGGCGCTCGCCGGTGTGCGTGTGGTCGAACGCCAGCGTGCGCGCGTCGGGCAGTGCGGCCAGCGCGATCCGCTCTGCATTGCGGCACTCGCTGG
>DATCUL010000317.1:0-5525 GCA_036567405.1 Methyloversatilis sp.
CACCTATGATGCGAAGACCGGCCTAGCCTACTTCGGTACCGGCAATCCGGCACCCTGGAACAGCCACACCCGTCCGGGCGACAACCTGTATTCGTGCTCGACCGTGGCAATCGACGTCAAGACCGGCCAGATCAAGTGGCACTTCCAGGGCACACCGAACGACGGCTGGGACTACGACGGCGTCAACGAATTCGTCACCTTCGATGCAGACGGCAAGCACCTGGGTGCGAAGGCCGACCGCAACGGTTTCTTCTACGTGCTGGATGCCAACACCGGCAAGTTCCAGCGCGGCTTCCCCTTCGTGAAGTCGCTGACCTGGGCCAAGGGGCTCGATTCCAACGGCCGCCCGATCTACGACCCGGCGAAGCGCCCGGGTGACCCGTCGGCCAGCGCGGATGGCAAGAAGGGCGAGGCAGTTTTCGTTTCGCCGTCCTTCCTCGGCGGCAAGAACCAGATGCCGATGGCCTACAGCCCGGACACCGGCCTGTTCTACGTGCCGTCGAACGAATGGGGCATGGAAATCTGGAACGAGCCGATCACCTACAAGAAGGGTGCGGCCTACCTGGGCGCCGGCTTCACGATCAAGACGCTGGACGCGAAGGAAATCGGCGGCGACTACATCGGTGCGATGCGCGCCATCAATCCGAAGACCGGCAAGGTCGTCTGGGAAGTCACCAACAACGCTCCGCTGTGGGGTGGCGCGATGGTCACCAAGGGCGGCCTGGTGTTCTGGGGCACGCCTGAAGGCTTCTTCAAGGCAGCCGACGCGAAGACCGGCAAGGAAGTGTGGTCGTTCCAGGTCGGCACCGGCATCGTCGCACCCCCGATCACCTGGGAACAGGATGGCGAGCAGTACATCGCCGTCACGACCGGCTGGGGTGGCGCAGTGCCGCTGTGGGGTGGCGATGTGGCCAAGAAGGTCAGCTACCTGAACCAGGGCGGTTCGATGTGGGTGTTCAAGCTGCTCAAGTAATTCTCTTACGGCAGCCGGGCTCCGGTCCGGCTGCAATGAATGCAAGAGTTCAAGTCTCCTCCTTGCGCCCCGAACTTGGGGCGACCGCAACCGGTGCTTTCCGCACCGGTTTTTTTTTGCAGGTACGGAACGTTGTCGACGATCCGGCGTCTTTCGGCTCGCGAGCAGCGGGTAATCAACGGGAAGCCGTGCCTGCGATTGCTAAACAACGCTTCCGCTATTGCCGGGCATGGAAACAAACCCGATCATGCGCAGCCCTGTCGGCAACGACTTCAAAATATACTTCGCGCGGAAACTAAACAGGACGATCGGTCCAATCCGGAGACTTTCATGAAAATCAAACCCTTATCAATTTTCCTGTGCGCATTCATCTGGCTGAGTGGCTTCGTCGGCAACGCCTGGGCACAGGCCCGTGACCTGGATGAAGTCATCAGTCGCGGACAGCTCCGCGTCGCGCTGTACAAGGAATTCGCGCCTTTCTCCGACGATGGCAAGGGTGTCGACGTAGAACTCGCCGGACTGCTGGCAGCGCGGCTGGGCGTCAAGCTGGAAATACTGTGGTTCGACGCCGACGAGAAGGTGGACGACGACATGCGCAACATGGTCTGGAAAGGCACCGTACTCGGCTACGGCCCGGCTGACGTGATGCTGCACGTGCCGATCGACCAGACCTATACCGCACGCAACAGCAACGTGCTGTTCTTCGCCCCCTACTATCGCGAGAAATTCGCCATCGCCCGCAATCTCGAGAAGATCGAGAAGCTCGACACGATGGATCCGATCAGGACGGCACGCATCGGCGTCGAAATAGAAACCTATCCGGATACCGTGCTGCTGTCGGCCGACAGCGGTGCATACCGCTCCAGCATCGTGCACTTCAAGTCCGGATCCGAGGCTGTCGATGCGCTGAGGAAAGGTGACGTCGGCGCGGTGATGGCCATGCAGAGCGAACTCGAAGCCGGCCTCGCAGGCACCACCGGCTTCGAAATATCGGAAGTGCCGCTGCCGCTGGTCAGCCGCCGTCAATGGGTGATCGGCATGGCGGTCAAGGCAGGGCACGACAAACTGGCCCAGGAACTGCAGAAGGTCGTGAATGGCCTGGCGGAAAAAGGGGAACTTGCCAGCCTCTTCAAGCGCCACGGCATCGCGTACCGCGCACCCTGAGCCGCCGAGGCCTGCCGGCGGACCGGACGATGATCATCCGGTCGTCACAAATGAAACGGCCCCTTCAAGGGGCCGTTTCATTTCAGCAGACGCGCCTCGCAACAGCCTGCGCCGGATCCGGTCGGACAGCGCGTTCTAGCCAGCGCAGCACTCGGCTTCACGAACATTCGAGTGGCGCGGAAAGTCGGTGTAACCCTTCGCACCGCCACCGTAATAGACGCTGTTGTCCGAACCGGCCAGCGGCCAGCCGTTCTGCAGACGCTCGGCGAAATCCGGGTTGGCGATGAACGGCCTGCCGAACGATGCGGCGGTCGCCCTGCCACGTGCCACGTAGTCGGCGGCCTTGTCAGCGGTCAGCGCACCGTTGGCGATATAGGCGCCCTGCCACAGCGTACGGAAACGTTCGAACACCGCCAGCTGTTCGCGATCGGCAGGCGTGCCGGAATCCATGTTGATGTTGGCGAACGGAAACTCCTCGACCATGTGCAGGTAGGCGAGACCGAGCGGGTTGAGCTGCTCGATCAACGTACCGAAGGTGTTTTCCGGATCGCTGTCGCCCATGTCGCCATAGGTGCCGAAGGGCGACAGGCGGATGCCGATGTTGCCCGCATCCCATACGTCGGCCATGGCCTGTGCCACTTCCAGAGCGAAGCGGACGCGGTTGCGGGCCGAACCGCCATACTCGTCGTTGCGCTGATTGCTGCGGTCGCGCAGGAACTGGTCGATCAGATAGCCGTTCGCCGCGTGAATTTCCACGCCGTCGAACCCGGCAGTCCGGGCGTTCCGCGCCGCGTTGGCAAACGCCGCAACGGTCTCGCGAATGCCCGCCTGATCAAGCGCGACCGGCATGTCACAGGGCTTCGGACCGTTCGCAGTAAAGGAGATGGAGTCGGCCCGGATCGCCGACGGCGCAACGGGAGCAGCCCCACCCGGCAGCAGGTCGGCGTGACTGCTGCGGCCGACATGCCACAGCTGCATGACGATCCTGCCGCCCGCCTTGTGTACCGCATCGGCGACTGCCGTCCATGCGCGGACCTGTGTGTCGTCGTATATCGCCGGCGTGCCGACATAGCCCTTTGCCATGCGGCTGACCTGCGTGGCCTCCGTGACGATGAGGCCGGCACTTGCCCGCTGGCCGTAATACTCCGCAGCGAAAGGCGACGGAACATCGGTACTGTCATCAGCCCGGCTGCGGGTCAGCGGCGCCATCACGATGCGATTGGCAATTTCGATGCGGCCGAGCCGGGCGGGCGTGAAAAGTGCTGAATGGGACATGTGAAAAGCTCCTGAAGACCAGATACATGAACGGGCGCGCATGGCAGGCCCGGCATTTGCACGAGGCACTCACAACGCAAAGTCCGGTGCGGAGTAGCTCGGGGCATGCGAAATTTCTTCTGCCGCTGGTCATCTTAAGAAAAACCCGATATCAAAAAAAACAAAGAGTTTTTGTCTAAGATACCAACATGAAAAATATCGGTCGTCTGAACCTGAAGCAGTTGTCGGTTCTTCACGCGCTGTTGCTCGAACCGAACCTGAGTCGGGTCGGAGAGCGCATAGGGCTGACCCAGCAGGCGGTCAGCGCCAACCTTGCTGGACTGCGGGACATATTCGGTGATCCGCTGTTCATCCGCGCCGGACACGGGGTGACACCCACGCCGTTTGCACTCGAACTGGCATCGGACGTGAACAACGCGATTTCCGCACTGGAACGACTTGTTGACCGCGCGCCTTTTGACCCGGCCACGACCCGGGCGACCATCACCCTGTCGACGACCGACTACGCGCAGCAGGTAGCCATCGTGCCGCGGCTGTCGCGCATGCGCGAGCAGGCGCCCGAACTGAAACTGATCCTGAGCGACATCGAGGTGGACGCTGTGGCGACCAGGATGGCCTCCGGTGAAATCGATCTGATCGTGTCGATCCCCGACTTCGTGCCGGCGGAGTTTCCGCGTCTTACCCTGTTCCACGAACACTACATCTGCGTCGCGTCCCGCGACTCCGGATTTGCCGGGCGCAGACTCAGTCTTGGGGAACTGGCGGCCGCACCGCACATCGTGGTGTCGCCGGCGCGCGCGAATCTCTCGGGTTCGGCCGATGCATGGCTGAAGCAGATGGATCTTTCGCGCAACGTGATCCTGTCCGTGCCCTACTTTTCGTTGGTACCCGCAGTACTGGAGGCAACCGGCGCGCTGGCGTTTCTCCCGTCGAGGCTGCTGCCTGATCCCCGCCTGTGCGTCATCCCGCTGGAGGACGATCTGTCGCCGCCGGGCTTTGATCTCATCTGCGCCTGGCACGCCCGTTCAGCGCACAGCCCGCTGATCGAGTGGATGCTGCTGCAACTGAAGTGAATGCGTGGTGCGGAATCAGCGCAACGCCGCCTGTCGGCCAAACGCACCGGGCGCCGGACTTTCCGGGAACCCGGATCAGCCGTCCGGACAAGAAAAAAGCCCGCTTCGAGAGCGGGCTAAAAATGAGGCGGCGTGAAGAGGGCGAGGAGGATCGCCCGCTGCAAGTACAGCACCACGCAAGCACCTGCGTATGTAGGACAACAGGAGGCAACACCAGCGCGCGCCGGGCAATCACGGCGCTCATGCCGGTTTTGCGCGGGCGTCCGGTAATGCGGTGACGCATTTTTGAGGGGTGCGACAAAAAAGCGCCCCGAAAGGCGCTTGAATGCTGGGTATCTGGCGGAGGCTGTGTCCGCCTGACATATATAGAATAGCGTCCAATAAAGCATAAATAATATATTTACAACAATTACTTATAACAAAATTCGTCCGACAACATCCTTTACCATCCCTACAAATCCGACTATATTTTGATAGTTGTTTTGTGGGTCGAGGCGTGTCATGGCGAGACTGATGTGCAAGCTCAGTGCGAAGGAAGTTGAAAAGAAGGTAGCCCCCGGGCTCTATGGTGACGGAGGCGGGCTGACCCTTCAAATTACAAAGGCGGGGGTCAAGTCCTGGCTGTTTCGATACATGATCGACGGCAAGGCGCGTGGGATGGGTCTCGGACCAGTCCATACGATTTCACTTGCCGAAGCGAGACAGAGGGCCACCGAGGCGCGCAAGCTGTTGCTTGATGGCATTGATCCCCTAGAGGCCAAGAATCAGCGCAAGACCGCAGCAGCGCTTGCCAAGACCAGATTGATGACGTTCGACGAATGCGCCAGCGCGTACATCGAGGCGCATCGTCCAAGCTGGAAAAATGCAAAGCACGCCGATCAGTGGACCAACACCATCACGAGATATGTCAGCCCAATCATCGGATCATTGCCTGTCGGGAACATCGATACGGCACTGATCGTCAAGGTACTGAGCCAGAAGGACGACACGGGCATGCAATTCTGGCAATCGAAGAACGAAACGGCATCTCGCGTCCGGGG
>DATCUL010000318.1:0-2177 GCA_036567405.1 Methyloversatilis sp.
CTTGCCCGGCGCGTAGCGGCTGGCCAGATAGACCAGGATGGCGGTCGAATCGGCGACCACGACCTCGCCGTCCTCGATCACCGGCACCTGGCCGAACGGGTTCTTCGCGAGGAATTCCGGCTGCTTGTGCGCGCCGGCGGCGAGATCGACCTGGCGGAATTCGAACGGCAGGCCGAGCAGCGACAGGAACAGTTCGGCGCGGTGGCTGTGGCCGGACAGCCGGAAGCCGTGCAGCACGATGGAGGACGCGGCGGAGCGGGTTTCGGGAGCGTTCATGGTGAATCCTTTCCGGATCAGAGTGGGTCGGGGTGGGTGGCAAGGTCGCAGCACCTGAAGCCAGTATGTTTGCTGCACTGCCGTCAATAAATGGATTGAATCTGATATGACTAATCCGAAAAAAGAACTAATCTGACTGGATGGACAAGCTCAGGGCAATGGCGACCTTCGTGCAGATCGCCGAACACGGCAGCCTGACCGCGGCCGCGCGCGCGATGGACAGTTCGCTGCCGGCGGTGGTGCGCACGCTGGCCGCGCTCGAGGCGCACCTGCGGGTGCGTCTGTTCAACCGCACCACGCGCCGCATCGCGCTGACCGACGAAGGACGGCGCTATCTCGACAGCTGCCGGCGGGTGCTGTCGGCGGTCAGCGACGCGGAAACCGAACTGAACGAAAGTGCTGCCGAACCTGCCGGGCCGCTGCTGGTGACCGCGCCGGTGCAGTTCGGCCAGATGTACGTCGCGCCCGCCGTCACCCGCTTCGCGCTGCGCCACCCGCAGGTGGACTGCCGCGTCATGCTGACCGACAGCGTGGTCAGCATGGTCGACCAGGGCATCGACGTCGGCCTGCGCATCGGCGCGCTCGAGGATTCCACGCTGGTCGCCCAGACCCTGGGCAGCATCCGTCGCGTGGTCGTGGCCAGCCCGGACTTTCTGGCCGCGCACGGCACGCCGGCGCACCCGCTGGAACTGGCCGGTGCGCGCTGTGTGCGCTTCACCGGCGGCAGCGCGCCCTGGTGGACCTTCCATGACGGCGAACGGCGTCTGCAGGTCAGCGCCGGCGGCAACCTTGAGTTCAACCACATCGCGCCGGCTACCGACGCCTGCGTCGCCGGCGCCGGCTTCGGTATGTTCATGTCCTACCAGGTTGCGTCGCTGGTCGCCGCCGGCCGGCTGGTCGTGGTGCTGGAAGCCTTCGAGCCGCCGCCGCGCCCGGTCAGCATCGTCTATCCGCATGCACGCGGGCTGCCGATGCGTACCCGGCTGTTCATCGACTGGCTCAGGCAGGCGCTGGCCGACCGCGCCGGACCGGGCGGACCGTTCGACACGCTGGCCTGAGCGGCGGGTGCCGATCCGGCTGCGCGCGCGTCATCGGGCACAATGCAGGCTGAAGCATCCGGAAAAAACAGCTGCGTGCCGTCTGAACCCGCGCGCACCTGCGGCGTCGAAAGCGTTCCCGCAGGTGCACGTACCGACCGAAGCTTGCGACATGAGCGCGATCCATACTGCAGATACGCTGCGCCCAGCCCACCCGCCGGAGAACAAGAACGAGATGAATGCCCACCAGGACACGCTGTTCCTGCGCTCGCCCCGGCTCGACACACGCGACGCCGGCGCGATGCGCGCGAGCCTGCGCGACTACTTCCACGCCACTTTCAGCCGCTACGAGCAGCTGTTCGAGGTACTGACCTGCGACGAGGCCTACTACAGGAAGCCGATCGCGCTGCGTCACCCGCTGATCTTCTATCTGGGCCACACCGCCACCTTCTTCATCAACAAGATGCTGCTGGCCGGCCTGATCGCCGAACGCATCGATCCGCGTCTGGAATCGATGTTCGCGGTCGGCGTGGATGAGATGAGCTGGGACGACCTGAACGAGGCGCACTACGACTGGCCGACCG
Source organism: Methyloversatilis sp. (assembly GCA_036567405.1). GTDB lineage: Bacteria > Pseudomonadota > Gammaproteobacteria > Burkholderiales > Rhodocyclaceae > Methyloversatilis. The sequence continues at coordinate 1,898 of DATCUL010000318.1, forward strand.
TGGCCGAGGTGCGCGCCTACCGCAACGCGGTGCGTCAGACGGTCGACCGCGTCATCCACGAGGCGCCGCTCGACACGCCGATAGGCTGGGACAACCCGTGGTGGGTGGTCATCATGGGCATCGAGCACGAGCGGTCGAGCACTTCCTGCTTTTCCAGGGCGTCGGCCAGTTTTTCCAGCTCGCCACGATGTTGCGCAAGCAGCTTGTTGGCCCGATCGCTGGCCGCGTGCAGAATGCGCGCCACTTCCTCGTCGATCAGCTGCGCGCTGTGCTCGCTGAA
>DATCUL010000319.1:0-1681 GCA_036567405.1 Methyloversatilis sp.
CCGGCGCCATCGCCGGTGCCGTCGCCGGCGGTCTGGCAGGCGCCATGATCGAGGAAGGCATGACACGTGACACCGGTACCGAGCTGACGATCAAGCTCGACACCGGCAACACCATCTCCATCGTGCAGAGCGGCGACGAGAAGTTCACGGTGGGTCAGCGCGTGCGCCTGGTCGGCAGCAGCGGCAACACCCGGGTGACGCGCGAGTAATGACAGCCTGCGCATGCGGCAGCGGCCAGCCTCTGGCCGACTGCTGCGCGCCGCTTCATGCCGGCACGCCGGCCGCGACGCCCGAGGCCCTGATGCGCTCGCGCTACAGTGCCTACGTGCTCGACCTGCGCGACTACCTGCTGGCCACCTGGCACCCGACCACCCGCCCCGCTTCGCTGCCGGCCCCCGAGCCCGGCTTGAGATGGCTGGGGCTGGAAGTGCGGCGCAGTGCAATGATCGATGCCGACCATGGCACGGTGGAATTCGTCGCCCGCAGCAAGCTGGGCGGACGTGCGCACCGGATGCACGAAACGAGCCGCTTCGTGCGCGAGAACGGACGCTGGTACTACCTGGACGGCGAGTTCAACCGGTAGGCGACCAGCAGGCGCAGCACACCGCCGCGTTCAGTAGTCGTCGGCGTCGGCGCTCTCTTCCTCGTCATCTTCATCCTCGTAGTCGTCGCCACCTTCGTCGGCCACACGCGCCTCGAGGAAGGCCTTGAAGTCGTCGGGATCGCAGAACTCGTCGATAAAGTCGGCGAGCACGCTGACCACCATGTCGGGGTCCCAGTCGCACTGGTCTGCTGCATCGTGAATCAGCTTTTCCGCACTCATTTCTTTCTCCCGAGGGAACACGAACGCGCCTGTGGGCACCGGTTCTGAGCCTAGCACACGCCGATCAAGGCTTCATTGCCCGGCACCTGCATTCCGGCCGGACAGCCGTCGTCAGCGCCCGACGGACCGCCGGACGACCGGAACAGTGGCCGATGGCGCACCGCCCACCACGTACAATGCGCACCTGATCGCTTTTGCCTCCCGTCATCCACATGCTCCGCCACGCCATCATCCCGGTCACCCCGTTCGCCCAGAACTGCACGCTGCTGTGGTGCGATGAAACGAAGAAGGGTGCCGTGGTCGACCCCGGTGGCGATCTGGACCGCGTGCTGGCCGAAGCCGCGCGCCAAGGCATCACGCTGGAAAAGATACTGGTCACGCACGGCCACCTCGACCATGCCGGCGCCACCCGGGATCTGGCGGAAAAGCTGAATCTGCCGATCGAAGGACCGCACCGCGACGACGGCTTCTGGATCGACGGTTTCGAACAGCAGTCGCGCATGTTCGGCTTCCCGCCGTGCCGGCCCTTCGTACCGACGCGCTGGCTGGCCGATGGCGACACCGTCACCGTCGGCAACGTGACGCTCGACGTCGTCCACTGCCCCGGCCACACACCGGGTCACGTGGTGTTCGTGGATCGCGCCGGCCGGCTGGCCCAGGTCGGCGACGTGCTGTTCGCCGGTTCGATCGGACGCACCGACTTCCCGCGCGGCAACCATGCCGACCTGATCCGTTCGATCCGCGAAAAACTGTTCCCGCTCGGCGACGACATCCGCTTCGTTCCGGGCCATGGCCCGATGTCGACCTTCGGCGAGGAACGTCAGTACAACCCCTACGTCGGACCACGCTGACATGCAG
>DATCUL010000320.1:0-5321 GCA_036567405.1 Methyloversatilis sp.
CAGGTCGGTCATTTCGCGCTCATGGCCGTGCCAGATCACACGCAGGAAGGCCGGGTGGTCGGCGTCGCGTGCGTCGATCACGCGCAGCCGGTCGTCGCGCCACAGCCAGTGGTGGCCGGGCGTGTCGCCGCAGATCGGGCAGTCGGGGTCGAGCCGGCTGCTCAATCGTCTATGCCCTGGCTGGCGAGGTATTCCTCGTAACCGCCGCGGTAGTCGACGATCTGGCCGTCGGTGCGGATTTCGACGATGCGGGTGGCCAGCGTCGACACGAAGGCGCGGTCGTGCGATACGAAGAACAGCGTACCGTCATAGGCGTCGAGGCCGGCGTTCAGCGATTCGATCGATTCCATGTCCATGTGGTTGGTCGGCTCGTCGAGCAGCAGCACGTTCTTCCGCTGCAGCATCAGCCGGCCGAACATCATGCGGCCCTGTTCGCCGCCGGACAGCACGCGCACCGGTTTCTTGACGTCGTCGCCGCCGAACAGCAGCCGGCCCAGCGTGCCGCGGATCAGCGTGATCGCGTCGTCGCCCTCGTAGCCGCCTTCGCGCACATAGCCGCTGATCCAGTCGGTCAGGTTCAGGTCGCTGTCGAAGTCGGCCGAGTGGTCCTGCGCGAAATAGCCGAGCCTGGCCTTCTCCGCCCACTTGATGGTGCCGTGCTGCGGCGTGAGTTCGCCCACCAGCAGCTTCAGGAAGGTGGTCTTGCCGACGCCGTTCTCGCCGATGATGGCGACCCGGTCGCCGCCGTCGAAGGTGGCGGTGAAGCCCTTCAGGATCTGCGGTCCGCCGTCGTAGCCGAACACGACCTTTTCCATCTCGACCGCCTGGCGGTGCAGCTTTTCCTTCGGGTCGTACTCGAAGCGGATCCACGGATACTGGCGCGAGCTGGGCTTGAATTCCTCGATCTTGATCTTGTCGATCATCTTCAGCCGTGATGTGGCCTGCTTGGACTTCGACGCGTTGGCCGAGAAGCGGCGCACGAAGTTCTGCAGGTCGGCGACCCGCTCCTTCGCCTTCGCATTGGCTGCGGCGACGCGCTCGCGCGCCTGCGTCGAGGCCTCGATGTAGTCGTCCCAGGTGCCCGGATAGACGCGGATGGTCGCGTAGTCCAGGTCGGCCATGTGGGTGCACACCTGGTTCAGGAAGTGGCGGTCGTGGCTGATGATGATCATCGTGCTGTTGCGCTCGTTGAGCACGTGTTCCAGCCAGCGGATGGTGTTGATGTCGAGGTTGTTGGTCGGCTCGTCGAGCAGCAGCACGTCCGGGTTCGCGAACAGCGCCTGGCACAGCAGCACGCGCAGCTTCCAGCCGGGTGCGACCTCGCGCATCGGGCCGGTGTGCTGTTCGGTCGGTATGCCGACGCCGAGCAGCAGCTCGCCGGCGCGTGCTTCGGCCGTGTAGCCGTCGTACTCCGCGAATTCGCCTTCCAGCTCGGCGGCGCGCATGTAGTCCTCTTCGGTCGCGTCCGGGTTGGCGTAGATGGCGTCCTTTTCCTGCATGCAGGCCCACATCTGGGTGTGGCCCATCATCACGACGTCGATCACGCGCAGGTCTTCGAACGCGAACTGGTCCTGGCGCAGGAAGGCCATGCGCTCGTGCGGGTCGAGCGACACGTTGCCGGCGGTCGGTTCGAGCACGCCGGCGAGGATTTTCATGAAGGTCGACTTGCCGGCGCCGTTGGCGCCGATCAGGCCGTAGCGGAAGCCACCGCCGAACTTGATGCTGACGTTGTCGAACAGCGGCTTGGCACCGAACTGCATGGTGATGTTGGAAGCGGACAGCATGGGACTCACGGGAAATGGGATGCGCGAGTGCGCAAGACCGGCAATTGTACCGGACGGAAAAGCGGGGCCGACCGCAGGTGTAGAATCCGGGCGCCTGTATTTCACTGCGGATCGCGCCCGCCCACGCCCATGGTGCCTCACCTGACCACCGCGCTCACCGGCCCGCTGCTCGCGCTGGAGAGCCGTTTCCTGGAACGCCAGACCGCCATCGAACAGTGGTTCCGTTCGCAGTGGCTGGACCATTCGCCCCCCTTCTATGCCTCGGTCGACCTGCGAAATGCCGGCTTCAAGCTGGCACCGGTCGATACCAACCTGTTTCCGGGCGGCTTCAACAACCTGAACGCCGCCTTCCTGCCGCTGTGCGTGCAGGCGACGATGACCGCCATCGAGAAGCTGTGCCCCGAGGCGCGCAACCTGATGCTGGTGCCGGAAAACCACACGCGCAACCAGTTCTACCTGCGCAACGTCGCGCGTCTGGCGCAGATCCTGAAGCTGGCAGGCCTGAACGTGCGCATCGGCAGCCTGCTGCCGGAAATCACGGCACCGACCACGCTCGATCTGGGTGATGGCCAGAGCCTGCTGCTGGAACCGCTGATCCGCCTGCCGGGCGGTCGCCGCATCGGTGTCGAGGGCTTCGACCCGTGCGCCATCCTGCTCAACAACGACCTGTCAGCCGGTGTGCCCGAACTGTTGCGCAATGTGCGCGAACAGACTTTCATTCCGCCGCTGCACGCCGGCTGGACGACGCGCCGCAAGTCGCAGCACTTCGAGGCCTACAGCGAGGTCGCACGCAGCTTCGCGGCGGTGATGGACATCGATCCCTGGCTGCTCGATCCGATGTACGACGTGTGCGGCGAGGTGAATTTCCAGGAGCGCAGCGGCGAGGAATGTCTGGCCACGCGGGTCGGCGCGCTGCTCGCCCGCATCCGCGACAAGTATGCGCAGCACGGTGTCGAGCACGACCCCTTCGTCATCGTAAAGGCCGATGCCGGCACCTATGGCATGGGCATCATGACGGTGCGCGATCCGTCCGAGGTGGTCGGCCTGAACCGCAAGCAGCGCAACAAGATGGCAGTGGTGAAGGAGGGGCTGGAAGTCAGTTCGGTGCTGATCCAGGAAGGTGTGCCCACCTTCGAGACGGTCGATGGCGGCGTCGCCGAACCGGTCGTCTACATGATGGACCGCTATGTGGTCGGCGGCTTCTACCGCGTGCACGGCGAGCGTGGCCGCGACGAGAACCTGAACGCGCCCGGCATGCACTTCAAGCCGCTGGCTTTCGCGTCCTGCTGTTCGATGCCCGACCCCGGCTGCGCGCCGGACGCACCGCCGAACCGCTTCTATGCCTACGGCGTGGTGGCTCGGCTGGCGCTGCTGGCGGCCAGCATCGAACTCGAGCGCGGCACACCGCTCGACGACGCCAGCGAGGCGCTTGAAGCCGAGCTGCGTGGCTGACATGACGATGCGCTTTGCCTTCATCGTCGATCCGCTGGACGCGCTCAAGCCGGCCAAGGATTCGAGCATCGCGATGATGCGTGAGTCGGCGCGCCGCGGCCACGAGGTATGGACTGTGCAGCGCGACGCGCTGACGCTGCAGGGCGCCGAAGCCTTCGCGCTCGCCACCCGCATCGAGCCCGGCGCAGGTGATCATCCATGGTACGTTGCCGGAGAGGCACGCAGCCAGCCGCTGGCCGCCTTCGACGCGGTGCTGATGCGCCAGGACCCGCCGTTCGACTTCGAATACATCACAGCGACCTGGGTGCTGGAACGTGCCGCCGCGGGTGGCGCGCGTGTGTTCAACCACCCGCGCGCGGTGCGCGACCATTCGGAAAAGGTGTCGATCTGCGAGTTTCCGGACCTGATCACGCCGACGCTGGTGGCGCGCGATGACGACGCGATCAACGCCTTCATCGACCTGCACCGCGACTGCATACTGAAGCCGCTCGACGGTATGGGCGGTTCGCGCATCTTCCGCGTGCGCGCCGACGACCCGAACCGCAACGTCATCATCGAAACGCTGACCGTCGATGGCGTGCGCACGCTGATGGCGCAGCGCTACATCCCGGACATCGTGCACGGCGACAAGCGCATCCTGCTGATCGCCGGTGAACCGGTGCCGTACTGCCTGGCGCGCATTCCGAAGGCGGGCGAGACGCGCGGCAACCTGGCCGCCGGCGGTCGCGGCGTCGCGCAGCCGCTGTCGGACACCGACTGGCAGATCGCGCGCCGGCTCGGACCGGTGCTCGCCGCGCGCGGCCTGCTGCTGGTCGGGCTGGATGTGATCGGCGACCGGCTGACCGAAATCAACGTCACCAGCCCGACCTGCTTCGTCGAAATCACGCAGCAGACCGGCTTCGACGTGGCGGCGATGTTCGTCGATGCGCTCGAACGTGCGGCGCTTCGCTAGCCCCCTTCTCCTGCTGCTGTCGCTGTGCATGCTGCTTGCCGGCTGTGCGCGCGAGCAGATCGAACGGCAGGAATCCTTCGTGTTCGGCACCCGGGTCGAAGTGCTGGTCCATGGCAGCGATCGCGCGCAGGCGCGCGAGGCGACCGCCGAGGTACTGCGCGAATTCGATCGCCTGCACCACAAGCTGCACGCCTGGCAGCCGTCGGAGCTCACGCGCATCAATGCCGCGATCCGCGCCGGGCAGGCGGCCGACATCGATGACGAACTGGCGGCGCTGCTGACCGACGTGCAGCGCGCGGCGGCGCGCGGCGACGATCTGTTCAATCCGGCCGCCGGCGCGCTGATCGCCGCCTGGGGCTTCCATGCCGACGAGTTCCGGCCGCATCGTCCGGAGCAGGCCGTGCTGGCTGCATTGACCGCGGCGCAGCCGCGCATGGCCGACGTCGTCATCACGGCCACGCCTGGCGGCGGCCACCGCATTGCCAGCGGCAATCCGGCAGTGCAGTTCGATCTGGGCGGCTACGCCAAGGGCTACGCGCTGGACCGTGCCGCTGCGATCCTGCGCGCGCGCGGCGTGCGCAACGCGCTGATCAACATCGGCGGCAACGTGATGGCACTCGGGCGCAAGGGTGACGCGCCCTGGCGCGTCGGCATCCAGCATCCGCGCAAGCCGGAATCGCTGGCGACGGTCGAATTGCGCGACGGCGAAGCCATCGGCACGTCGGGCGACTATCAGCGCTATTTCGAACTGGACGGCGAGCGCATGTGCCATCTGATTGATCCGCGCAGCGGCCAGCCGGTGCGCCACACCGAGTCGCTGACCGTGCTGATGCCGGCGCGACCTGACGCCGGTGCGCGTTCGGACGCCGACAGCAAGCCGCTGTTCATCGTCGGCCGCGCCGGCTGGCAGGCGTTGGCCGCGCGCATGGGCGTGGTCAACGCGCTGCGTGTCGATGCCGACGGCAGCGTCGAGGCGACGCCTGGCATGCAGGCGCGCATGCAGACCGCAGACAAGGCGCGCTGAAAACCCGCAGGCGGACCGCTCAGTGCGGGCACACCCGCTGCCAGGCGGTGGCGGCCGGCCATTGTCCGCGCGCTGTCGTGTGGCCGCCCGACATCGTGACCCAGCCCTG
>DATCUL010000321.1:0-9765 GCA_036567405.1 Methyloversatilis sp.
CTTGCGGGCGAAACTTGCCGACATTGCCTGCATCGAGGCGCCGGTGCCGGTGCGTGACAGCACCAGCACCGACGGTACGCGCAAGTGGCTGATCGACGTCGGAGCCGGCAACGCGGTCGAAACCGTGTTCATTCCCGAGGAACGGCGCGGCACGCTGTGCATTTCGACGCAGGCCGGCTGTGCTCTCGACTGCGCTTTCTGCTCGACCGGCAAGCAGGGTTTCAACCGCAATCTCGAAGTGTCGGAAATCATCGGCCAGCTGTGGCTCGCCAATCGTGCGCTGGGTGCAGTGCGCGGTGGCGAGAACGACGGCGAACGGGTGATTTCCAACGTCGTGATGATGGGCATGGGCGAGCCGCTGGCCAATTTCGACGCCACCGTCGCGGCGCTGCGCCTGATGCTGGACGATAACGCGTACGGGCTGTCGCGCCGTCGGGTGACCGTCTCGACCTCGGGCATCGTGCCGGCGATGGACCGTCTGCGTGATGCCTGTCCGGTTGCGCTCGCCGTATCGCTGCACGCGCCGAACGATGCGCTGCGCGATGAACTGGTGCCGATCAACCGGAAATATCCGCTGCGTGAGCTGCTGGCCGCGTGCAACCGCTATCTGGATCGTGCGCCGCGCGATTTCATCACTTTCGAATACGTGATGCTCGACGGCGTCAACGACAGCGACGCGCACGCGAGGGAGCTGGTTGCGATTGCGCGCCAGGTTCCCTGCAAGTACAACCTGATCCCGTTCAATCCGTTTCCGCAGGCACCTTTCGGGCGTTCTTCGAAGGAGCGCATCCGGGCCTTTTCGGAAATACTGATGGCTGAAGGTATCGTGACGACCACGCGCAAGACGCGCGGTGACGACGTCGATGCCGCCTGCGGCCAACTTGCCGGTCAGGTGCTTGACCGCACCCGGCGCACGCAGAAGACCATTCCCCTCGTGGAGGTTCCAGCACGGTGAAGAAATTTTCAGCAGCCGCAGTGGCCTTGTCGGTGCTGTGCCTTCTCGCCGGCTGTGCGGGCGGCGGCAGCGCAGGTGCCGGCCGAAGCACGACCGTTGCCGGCACGACGTCAGGCAATCCGGGTTCGACCCGAGCGTCCGCGCCCGTGTCGGACTACAAGCCGGTGGAGCCCATCGTGACCGGCGCTGCACGCACGCGTGCCAAGTCGCATACCGACCTCGGTCTGGCCTACCTCGAAGCGGGCAACGTCGCGGTCGCGCTGGAAGAGGGACGTCAGGCGCTGCGCGACGATGCGAACTACGGACTGGCCTACAACCTGATGGGGCTTGCCCACATGTATCTCGGCGAAAAGCCGCAGGCCAGGGAGAACTTCGAGCGCGCGCTGCGCCTGTCGTCGAACGATCCGGACATCAACAACAACTACGGCTGGTTCCTGTGCCAGAACGGCGAATCGGCGCGCGCGATGCAGCTGTTCGCCGAGGCGATCAAGAACCCGCTGTACGGCACGCCGACGCGTCCTTACACGAACGCCGGTCTGTGCGCGATGCAGGAAAACGATCTGCAGACTGCGGAAACGAACTTCCTGCGTGCCGTGAATGCCGATCCGGGCAATCTGCAGGCGATTTTCAATCTTGCGGCGCTGTTCTACCGCAAGGGCAACCTTTACGAAGCGCGCAGGTACCTCAGTGATTTCCATGCCCAGCGGGATCCGGTTGCGGAAAGCCTCTGGTTGGCGGTCCGCATCGAGCACAAGCTGGGCGACAAGGTCGCTGAAGCCGGTTTCGCCGGTCAGCTGCGCCGCCGTTTTGCCGGTACACCGGAGCACCAGTTGCTGATGCAGGGGAAATACGACTGATGACCGAACTGGATGTGTCTTCCGATCTGCAGCAGCGTGCTGCGGGTGGTTCAGTCGGTGCGCAGCTGAGACAGGCGCGCGAAGCGCGCGGCATGTCGATCGACAGCGTGGGCCAGGCGATCAAGCTGGCACCGCGCCAGGTTGCGGCCATAGAAGCGGATGCCTTCGATCAGCTGCTGAGCCCGACCTACGCGCGCGGCTTCATCCGCAACTATGCATCGCTGATCGGCCTTGATGCGCAGGCGCTGCTTGCCAGCCTGGACCAGCAACATGTGTGCGCGACGCCGCAACTGGTGGAGCAGGCGAATGTGGGGGTCGCGATGCCGATACAGTCTGTACGGCGCAAGTGGCTGCTGCCGCTGCTCGCACTGAGTGTGCCGGCGCTGGCCGCATTCGCGCTGTATGTCTGGTTCGAGTTCTGGCCGGCGCATCCGGTCATGCCGGAACCCCCGCTGGCACAGACGCCTGCGCTACCCGTGATGCCGCTGGAAGGACAGGGGGGCGGCGAGCCGGTTCAGGCCGTTCCAGCGCCGCCGACCGTACCGGAGCCGGCAGATACGCCGGTCGCCTCGATCGAGACGCCGGCATCGGTGCAGGCGCCAGCCGCATTGCCCGGACAAACTCAGCTGACGTTCTCGTTCAATGCCGATTCCTGGGTCGAGATGCGTGACGGCAAGGACGCAATCATCCTGTCGGAACTCAATCGTGCGGGCAGTACCCGCACGGTCAACGCGGTGTTCCCGGTTTCCCTGGTGATCGGCAATGCGCGCTCGGTGACGATGAGCGTTGATGGCGCGCCCTATGATCTGGCGCCGTCGATCAAGGTCGATGTGGCCAGGCTGAGGCTCGAGTGATGAGTGCTCCGATCGAAGCGTCGGTCGTCCGCAGGCAGACACGCACAGTGGCCGTGGGGGGCGTCATGGTCGGCTCTTGCGCGCCGGTGGTCGTGCAATCGATGACCAACACCGACACCGAAGACCACATCTCGACTGCCCTCCAGGTTGCCCAGTTGGCGCGAGCCGGCTCCGAGATCGTGCGCATCACGGTCAATACGATGGAAGCCGCGGCTGCCGTCCCCAAGGTGCGCGAGCAACTGCTGAAGATGAATGTCGATGTGCCGCTGGTCGGCGACTTCCACTTCAACGGGCACAAGCTGCTGCGTGAGCATCCGGCCTGCGCCGAGGCGCTGGACAAGCTGCGCATCAATCCGGGCAATGTCGGCAAGGGCAGCAAGCGCGACGAGCAGTACGCTGCGTTGATCGACATCGCCTGCCGCTACGACAAGCCGGTGCGTATAGGCGTGAACTGGGGCAGTCTGGACCAGTCTCTGCTGGCGCGCGTGATGGACGAGAACGCACGCCGCGATCAGCCGAAGGATGCGGTCGAGGTGATGCGCGAGGCGATGGTCACCTCGGCGCTGGAGAGCGCCGCGCAGGCGGTGGAGTGGGGGCTGTCGCCGGACCGGATCATCCTGTCGTGCAAGGTCAGCGGCGTGCAGGATCTGATCGCCATCTACTCCGAACTGGCGAAACGTTGCGACTATCCCCTGCATCTCGGACTGACCGAGGCCGGCATGGGATCGAAGGGCATCGTTGCCTCGACCGCGGCCATGTCGGTTCTGCTGCAGCAGGGCATCGGCGACACCATCCGCGTGTCGCTGACGCCGGAGCCGAACGGCGACCGCACGAAGGAAGTCATCGTTGCGCAGGAAATGCTGCAGACCATGGGACTGCGTGCCTTCACGCCCATGGTGGCCGCCTGTCCCGGCTGCGGCCGCACGACGTCGACCTTCTTCCAGGAACTGGCGGCGGACATCCAAGCCTATGTGCGCGACAGGATGCCCGAATGGAAAACACGCTACGACGGTGTCGAACGCATGACGCTCGCCGTGATGGGCTGCGTGGTCAATGGTCCGGGCGAGAGCAAGCACGCCAATATCGGCATTTCGCTGCCGGGCACCGGCGAGACACCGGTGGCACCGGTGTTCGAGGACGGTGAAAAGACCGTCACGCTGAAGGGCGACAACATCGCACGCGAATTCCGCGACATCGTCGATGCCTACGTCGCGCGCACCTATACGAAAAAGATGGCCGGCCAACCGGCGGAATCAAGCAGCACCACGAACTGAAATGAGCAAACTGCAAGCCGTTCGCGGCATGAACGACATCCTGCCGGACGAGGCGGAACGCTGGGAAGCCTTCGAAACCATCGTGCGCGACTGGCTGCGCGCCTACGGCTATCGGCCGATCCGCATGCCGCTGCTCGAGCACACGCCGCTGTTCAAGCGCGCCATCGGCGAAGTGACCGACATCGTCGAGAAGGAAATGTATTCCTTCGAGGATGCGCTCAACGGCGAGAACCTGACGCTGCGCCCCGAGGGCACGGCCTCGTGCGTGCGCGCAGTGACCGAGCACAACCTGTTGTACGACAGCCCGCGCAAGCTCTGGTACATGGGGCCGATGTTCCGCCATGAGCGTCCGCAGAAGGGCCGCTACAGGCAGTTTCACCAGGTCGGTGTCGAGGCGCTCGGCTATGCCGGGCCGGACATCGATGCCGAACTGATCATCATGTGTCAGCGCCTGTGGGACGATCTGGACCTGATGGGTATCCGGCTCGAGATCAATTCGCTGGGGTCGACCGAGGAGCGGCTGAAACACCGCGCCGAGCTGATCGCCTACTTCGAGGCGCACCAGGCCGTGCTCGACGAGGACGCGAAGCGCAGGCTGCACAGCAATCCGCTGCGCATCCTCGATACCAAGAACCCGGCGATGCAGGCGCTGGTCGAAGCGGCGCCGAAGCTGTCGGATTACCTCGGCGAAGAGTCACTGGCGCACTTCACCGCGATCCAGGACACGCTGCGTGCGGCGAACATTCCGTTCCGCATCAATCCGCGGCTGGTGCGCGGGCTGGATTACTACAATCTGACCGTGTTCGAGTGGGTGACCGATCAGCTCGGCGCACAGGGCACGGTCTGCGCCGGTGGACGCTACGACGGCCTGATCTCGCAGCTTGGCGGCAAGCCCGCGCCGGCGGCGGGGTTCGCGATGGGCGTCGAACGCCTGCTGTCGCTGTGGAATCCGGTTCAGGCCGATGCGCTGATCGAGCGGCCTGAAGCCTACGTCGTGCATTCCGGTGCCGGTGCGCAGGCAGAAGCCTTTGCGCTGTCCGAACAACTGCGCGACGCAGGTTTCGCAACGCTGATGCACTGCGGCGGCGGCAGTTTCAAGTCGCAGATGAAGCGCGCGGATTCGTCGGGCGCTGCGGTGGCGCTGATACTTGGCGAGGATGAGGTTGCCGCTGGCGAAGTGACATTCAAGCCCATGCGCGGCGGTGAGCAGATCAGGATCAGTCGCGACGATGTCGCCGAGCATCTGGCGATGCTGCTGCTTGGCGGCGATCAGGACGACGATGCGTCATTCGAGTAATACCCAACATTTACAACCGGCATACCGGGCAGGAGCCTAGGACATGGCAGCACTCGATCTGGAAGAGCAGGAACAGCTTTCCTCCATCAAGGCATGGTGGAGCGCATGGGGCAACCTCATCACCTGGGGGGTGATCGCCGTAGCAGCGTCGCTGATCGCGGTTCAGGCATGGAACTGGTACAACCGCGATCAGGCGATCAAGGCCAGCATCGTGTTCGATGCGCTGCAGGAAGCGGCGCAAACCGGTGATCTCAAGAAGACCCGCGAGGCCGCTGGCGAGCTCACCTCGCATTACGGTGCCAGCAAGTATGCGTCCATGGGGGCGCTGATATCGGCCAAACTGCACGCCGACGGCGGCGACACGAAGACCGCTCGTGCCGAACTCGAATGGGTCAGGGCCAATGCGCCGGACGACTTGATGCGCGATCTGGCCAGACTTCGTCTGGCTTATGTGCTGCTTGAAGAGCAGTCGTTCGACGACGCGGAAAAGATGCTGGACGGCAAGGTCGATCCGACGCTCGAAGCACGTTTTCTCGAGGCCCGTGGCGACGTATCGCTGATGCGCGACAAGCGTGACGAGGCGCGTACCGCCTACCAGGCTGCCCTGGCGAAGATCGACGACACGGCAAAGGCCGACGGCGCTGCGGCGGGTGCCGCGTCGCAGGCATACCGCAACGTGATCGAGATCAAGCTTGACGCCGTCGGAGGCAAACAGTGAAAAGGTTTTCGGCTTTCAGTCTGTTGCTTGCGGCGGCGCTTCTGGGTGGCTGCTCGACCGTTGACGATCTGGTCAACATGACCCGCATCAAATCCGTCGGCAAGCCGAAGATTCCCGCGCTCGGCGAAATCGTGCCGACCGTGCAGGTGTCGGAAGTGTGGCACTACGATGCCGGCGACTCCGAAGATTTCGTGTTTCATCCTGCAGTTGTCGGGGCCTCCGTATTCGTTGCCGCGCGGGATGGCGAGATCAGCCGCCTCGACGACGGGCGGCAGATCTGGAAGATCGACGCCAAGAAAGAACTGTCCGGCGGTGTCGGCGCCAGTGAAAAGCTGGTTGTCGTGACAACCGAAAAGGGTGAGGTCCTGGCGTTTGGCGCAGATGGGGCGCCTGCGTGGCAGGCGACGGTGTCGGCCGAAGTGCTCAGCCCGCCGAATGTGACTGACGATCTGGTGTTCGTGCGCAGCGCCGACAGCCGGATATATGCGTTCAGTGCCGCGGATGGCACGCGCAAGTGGACCTACCAACGGCCCAATCCGTCGCTGACGCTGCGGACTCACGCTGGCGTGATCAGCACGCCGACCGCCGTGATCGCCGGCTTTCCGGGTGGCAAGCTGGTCTCCATCAATCGCAGTACCGGCGCGGCGATGTGGGAATCCAATGTAGTTCTGCCCAAGGGGTCGACCGAACTCGAGCGTATCGCCGATGTGACCAGCGTGCCGGTCATAGCCGGCCGCGAAGTGTGTGCATCCGCCTTTCAGGGACGGGTTGCCTGTTTCGAACTGGCCAACGGCAACACGCTGTGGACGCGCGACATATCCAGTGCGGCAGGCATCGACATCGATGACCAGAATCTCTACGTCAGTGACGACGCAGGTGCCGTTCATGCGCTCGACCGTGCGACCGGCGCCAGCCTGTGGAAGCAGGACAAGCTGGTCCGGCGCTCGCCGGGCCGGCCGCTGGCGCTCGACGGATTCGTCGTGGTCAGCGACATCAATGGCATCGTGCATGTGCTGCGGCGTGACAACGGCGCATTCGCCGGACGGCTGAAAGGCGACGGCAGCGAAATCAATGCCTCGATCCAGCCATACGGACACGCATTCATCACGCAGAGTCGTGACGGCACTGTGCGCGCGCTGTCTGCCCGCTGAGGACATAGCTTGAAACCAGTACTGGTACTCGTGGGGCGCCCGAATGTCGGCAAATCCACGCTGTTCAACCGTCTCACCAAGACCCGGGATGCGCTGGTCGCGGATTTTCCGGGGCTGACGCGCGACCGGCATTACGGCAACGGCCGCCTGGGGGACCGTCCTTTCCTGGTTGTCGATACCGGTGGATTCGAACCCACCGCGCGTGACGGCATCATGGTTGAAATGGCGCAGCAGGCGGAACAGGCCATTGCCGAAGCGGATGTGCTGGTCTTCATGGTCGATGGCCGGGCAGGGCTGACGGCGCATGACCGTGAAATCGGCGCCAGACTGCGTCGTGCCGGCAAACCGCTGATCGTTGCGGTCAACAAGGCCGAAGGCATGCGGCGCGAGATCGTGGCGGCCGAATTCCACGAACTCGGGTTGGGCGAACCACACGTGATTTCGTCGGCTCACGGCGAGGGCGTGCGCAATCTGGTCGAGGAATGCCTGGCCGGCTTTCCGCCGGACGAAGAGAGCGAAGCGGATGAACGAGCGCCGAAGATCGCCGTGGCTGGCCGGCCGAATGTCGGCAAGTCAACGCTGATCAATGCGCTGCTCGGTGAGGAACGCGTGATTGCATTCGATCAGGCCGGCACGACACGGGACGCCATCAGCATTCCGTTCGAACGCAATGGCAAGCGCTATACGCTGATCGATACCGCGGGCCTGCGGCGAAAGGGCCGGGTGTTTGAATCGATAGAGAAGTTTTCGGTCATCAAGACCGTGCAGGCGATCGAACAGGCCAATGTCTGCGTGCTGGTGCTGGATGCGACGCAGGAAGTGTCTGACCAGGATGCGCATATCGGCGGTTTCATCGTCGAAACCGGCCGGGCGCTGGTGCTTGCCGTCAACAAATGGGATGCCGTCGACAGCTACCGGCGTGAAATTTTCAAGCGCGAGATCGCGCGCAAGCTCGGTTTCCTGGGCTTTGCCCGTCATTTGTTCATTTCGGCACTCGAAGGTACCGGCGTCAGCGGGCTGTTCGGTGCGGTCGACGCCGCCTACGCGGCGGCGATGGTCAAGTTGCCGACACCGCGGCTGACGCGGGCGTTGCAGGCGGCCATCGAGAAGCAGGCGCCGCCGAAACACGGGCTGTTCCGGCCCAAGATGCGCTATGCGCACCAAGGGGGCATGAATCCGCCGGTGATCGTCATTCACGGCACCGCGCTCGACCATATTGCCGACAGTTACAAGCGTTACCTCGAACACTGCTTTCTGGAAACCTTCAAACTCCAGGGCACGCCATTGCGGGTCGAATTCCGCACGGCCCACAATCCGTTTGCCGAACGCGGAAAATGAATTTTTCTCGTTCGGGATCAAAATCGGACCCGCGCCGTCCAAAGCTGCGGTGCATCAAAAAATCCAGTAAAGTTGAATTTCAAATAAACAAGAGGTGTTCCCATGAGTAACAAAGGGCAAATGCTACAAGACCCCTTCCTCAACACCCTGCGGCGCGAGCACGTTCCGGTGGCTATCTATTTGGTCAATGGCATCAAACTCCAGGGACAGATCGAGTCATTCGACCAGTACGTCGTGCTGCTCAAGAATACGGTGACCCAGATGGTTTACAAGCACGCGATTTCGACCGTCGTGCCGGCGCGCCCCGTCAATATCCAGCACGACCAGGGCGAGGGCAGTTGATTTATCCGAACCTTTCCTTCCTGAAAGCCGTTGCGGATGTTTGACCGTCCGTCAGGGGGTGAGCGCGCGGTCATCGTCCAGCTCGATCTGGGCGCAGGCGATTACGAGAGCCGCCTCGACGAATTCACGCTGCTCGCCCGCAGCGCCGGCGCAGAGCCGGTTGCGCGGGTGGGTGGGCGGCGCCAGGCACCTGATGCGGCGACCTTTGCCGGCAAGGGCAAGGTTGCAGAAATCCGCGATCTGGCGGATGCCAACGATGCCGACATCGTGCTGTTCAACCACGAACTTTCCGCTGGCCAGCAGCGTAATCTCGAGCGTGCGCTATCGCGCCGCGTCATTGATCGCAACGCGCTGATTCTCGACATTTTTGCGCTGCGTGCCCGCAGTCACGAAGGCAAACTGCAGGTCGAACTGGCTCAGCTGGAGCATCTGTCCACCCGGCTCGTACGCGGCTGGACCCACCTGGAACGTCAGAAGGGCGGCATCGGCCTGCGCGGTCCGGGCGAAACACAGCTCGAAACCGACCGTCGCCTGCTCGGTCAGCGTGTCAAGGCACTGAAGGAACGCCTCAAGCTGGTCGAGCGTCAGCGCGGCGTGCGTCGCAAGTCGCGGGAGCGCCATGCCACGCCGGTCGTTGCGCTGGTCGGCTATACCAATGCCGGCAAGTCCACGTTGTTCAACGCACTGACCAAGGCCGGAACCTACGCGGCCGACCAGCTGTTCGCGACGCTCGATACAACCTCACGTCAGCTTTATCTGGGCGATTTCGGCCAGGTGATCCTGTCGGATACCGTCGGTTTCATCCGCGATCTGCCGCATACGCTGGTCGCATCCTTCCACGCGACTCTGGAAGAGACGGCCGCCGCCGATCTGCTGTTGCACGTGATCGACGCGTCGGCGCCGGACCGCGATGCGCAGATCGAATCTGTGGACCGGGTGCTGGCCGAGATCGGTGCCGACGCGGTTCCGCAGATACGCG
>DATCUL010000322.1:0-5743 GCA_036567405.1 Methyloversatilis sp.
CAGACGCGGCTTGACGCTTGCCTTGTCGCCCGGCTTGCCGGGCAGCGGTGCCGGCTCGGCTACGATGCCCGGCTGTGCCGGCGCCGAATCGCGGACATGCAGCGGCAGCGACGAGCCGTTGATATACCAGATCACGCCGGCGCACAGCACGACACCGAGCACCAGGCCGATGAAGATGCCGACCAGTGTGCTGCCACCATGTTTGCGCGAGGGTGTCTTTTTCTGCGGAGCCTTGGCCATTACATGGATTCCGGGGCGGACACGCCAAGCAGCGCCAGACCGTTGGCGATCACCTGGCGGGTCGCGGCAGCCAGCGCGAGACGGGCTTCACGCGTGGCCAGATCGTCGACCAGCATGCGCGATGCGTTGTAGAAGGCATGGAAGTCCGATGCTACGTCGCGCAGATAGAAGGCTACGGTGTGCGGTGCGCGATCCGCGACCGCCTGCGTGATCACGTCGGGGAATTCGGCCAGGCGCTGCGCCAGCAGCAGTTCCTGTTCGCCGGTCAGCGTGTCCAGCGCGATGCCCGGCAGCAGCGACAGGTCCAGCGCGTGATTGGCGACCGCTTCGCGGATGACCGAACAGATGCGTGCGTGCGCGTACTGGATGTAGTAGACCGGGTTGTCGTTCGATTCCGACTTCGCCAGATCGAGGTCGAAGTCGAGATGCTGGTCGCTCTTGCGCAGCACGTAGAAGAAGCGGGCGGCGTCGTTGCCGACTTCGGCGCGCAGGTCGCGCAGCGTCACGAAGTCACCGGAACGCTTGCCCATCGCCGCCTTCTCGCCGCCGCGATAGAGCACCGCGAACTGCACCAGCGCGATTTCCAGCCTGTCCGGATCCTCGCCCAGCGCGGTCAGCGCACCCTTGACGCGCGGAATGTAGCCATGGTGGTCGGCACCCCAGACGTCGATCACCAGATCGAAACCGCGGGCGAACTTCTCGGCATGGTAGGCGATGTCGGACGCGAAGTAGGTGTAGGCACCGTTGTCACGGCGCACGACGCGGTCCTTCTCGTCGCCGAAACGGGTGGAGCGGAACCACAGCGCGCCGTCCTGCTCGTACATGTGGCCGGCGTCCTGCAGGCGCTTGACCGCACGATCGACGGCGCCGTTGGTGTGCAGCGTCTGTTCCGAATACCAGACGTCGTAATGCACGCGGAACTCGCCGAGATCGTTGCGCTGGTCGGCCAGCATGGCGTCGAGCGCAAAGTGGTGCAAGGTCCACCAGTCGTCGCCGAGCGATTTCTTGGCGGCGGCGATCAGCGCGTCCAGCATGGCATCGGCGGTGTCGCCCGGCACCGAAGCGTCGGGCAGATCGGCGATGTGGCGGTTCAGGCGGGCGCCCTGCTGCACGAACAGTTCCGAACCGATGTCGCGCACGTAGTCGCCGCGGTAGCCGTCGGCCGGGAAATTCACCGCCGCGCCCTGGGTTTCCATGTAGCGCAGCCACACCGATACCGCCAGGATGTCCATCTGGCGTCCGGCGTCGTTCACGTAGAACTCGCGCGTCACCTGATAGCCGGCGGCTTCCAGCAGGTTGGACAGCGCCGAGCCGTAGGCAGCGCCGCGGCCGTGGCCGACGTGCAGCGGGCCGGTCGGGTTGGCAGACACGAATTCGATCTGCACCTTCTTGCCGCGGCCGCTGTCGGAGCGGCCATAGGCGTCGCGTTCGGTCAGGATGCGGGCGACGATCGCCTGCTTGACCGCCGTGCTGAAGAAGAAGTTGATGAAGCCTGCACCGGCGACTTCGGCGCGCGCGACGACTGGCGACGGCGGCAGTTCGCGCACCACGCGCTCGGCGATCACCCGCGGGTTCTGCTTCAGCGCCTTGGCCAGCTGCAGCGCCACGTTGCATGCCAGGTCGCCATGGGCGGCCTGCTTGGGGCGATCGAGAATGATGTCCGGCGCAGCAATGTCCGGTGCCACGCTGGCCAGTGCAGCGTGCAGAAGTCGGGTTAGTTCTCGGCGCAGTTCGGGGGTCATGGATGAAACCGGGGCGCGGGGCGCAGATGCATTTGAAGACCGCGAAGTATAACGCGAGCCCGCCCGCTGCCCGGAAAGCGCCTTCCGGCGCGGCGGCGTCCGTTGCCATTGATTTCCAACAGGCGTGAAGCTTCTTGTACAGTGCGCGCTCCCCGCGTCGCTGTCGAGTCCCTGCAACATGACGTTTCAACCTGTCCCTGAACCGCTTTGCGCCGCGATGGCCGCTCCCGGGGTCTGACCCGATGCGCTGGCTGCGACTGCTCAAGATCATTTCGGTAAGCCTGCGTTTCGGGCTGGACCAGATGCTGCTCGATGCCGGGAGCAAGCTGCGCTTTGCCGGCCTGCTGCGGGTCACGCGGCTGGGCCGGCGGCTGGATGCTCCGCGCGCGGTGCGGCTGCGCCAGGCGCTGGAGGCGCTCGGTCCGATCTTCGTCAAGTTCGGCCAGATGCTGTCGACCCGGCGCGATCTGCTGCCGCCCGACCTGGCCGACGAACTGGCCAAGCTGCAGGACCGCGTGCCGCCGTTCCCTTCCGAGCAGGCGATCGCCAAGCTCGAAGCCTTCTACGGCAAGCGGCTCGACCAGGTGTTCCGCAGCTTCGAGTCGAAACCGGTGGCCTCCGCTTCGGTGGCGCAGGTGCATTTCGCAGTGCTGCCCGGCGGCGAGGAGGTGGCGGTCAAGGTGCTGCGCCCCGGCATCGAACACATCATCGCCAACGACATCCTGCTGATGGAAACCGCGGCGGTACTGCTCGAGCGTGTCTGGTCTGAGGGCCGCCGGCTGAAGGCACGCGAGGTGGTGGCCGAGTTTTCCAAGCATCTGGGCGATGAACTGGACCTGATGCGCGAGGCGTCGAACTGCTCGCAGTTGCGCCGCAACTTCCGCGATTCGCCGTTGCTGGCGGTGCCCGAGGTCTACTGGGACTACTGCGGACCGGGCGCCATGGTGATGCAGCGCATGCACGGCCTGCCCATCTCGCAGGTCGAGGCCTTGCGCGCCCAGGGTGTGGACATGGCAGCGCTGTCGCGTGCCGGCGTCGAAATCTTCTTCACCCAGGTGTTCCGCGACGGCTTCTTTCACGCCGACATGCATCCGGGCAACATCTTCGTGTCGCCCGACGGCCAGTACATCGCACTCGACTTCGGCATCATGGGCACGCTGACCGACATCGACAAGAACTACCTGGCGCAGAATTTCCTCGCCTTCTTCCAGCGCGACTACAAGCGTGTCGCGCAGGCGCACGTAGATGCCGGCTGGGTGCCGCGCGGCACGCGGGTCGATGAATTCGAGGCGTCCATACGTTCGGTGTGCGAACCGATCTTCGACAAGCCGCTGAAGGAAATCGAGTTCGGCCGTACCTTGCTGCGCCTGTTCCAGGTGTCGCGTCGCTTCAACGTCGAAATACAGCCGCAGCTGGTGATGCTGCAGAAGACGCTGCTGAACATCGAAGGTCTCGGCCGCCAGCTCGACCCCGATCTCGACCTGTGGAAGACCGCAAAGCCCTTCCTCGAACGCTGGATGAGCGAGCAGGTCGGCTGGCGTGCCCTGCGTCGCAAGCTGGTCGACGAGGCGCCGGCCTGGGCGCTGACCATGCCCGAACTGCCCAGGCTCGCGCATCGCGTGCTCAGCCGGGCCGCCGCACTCGACGAGCGCCGGGACGCGGTCGACCTCGAGCAGCGCAGCCGCCGCCAGCTGCGCTGGACACGGATGCTGTGCCTGCTGGTCGGCATCCTGATCGCGCTCGAGCTGTGGCAGCTAGCGAGCCATCCGCTGATCAGGTGATGCCGTAACGTGCCGTGGCGGCGGCGGCCTAAAGAATGTCGTCCCGCGCGTCGTTAGCTCCCGTTCAGACCGGGAGATCACAACGATGAAAACGACCACGGTGAAAGTTCCTGCTAGCGTTCGCGCCATCGGTACGGGGGTGGCGGAATGAGTTTTTCGCATCCGGCACGGCTGGGCGCACTCGCGGGCTCGATGAGCCGCTCGGTGCGTGGTGCGGCGTCCACATTCACGCAAATCGTGTCGGAACAGGTCGGCATGTCGGTGTCGCATGTCGAACTGGCGGATCGCGCCATGCTGGATCGCTGCTTCGCTGATTTCAGCGACTGCGGCGACGGCTGCCTGTGCGGCGTCACGCTGCGTCTGCGCACCGCGGAGGGGGCCAGTGCGCAGGCGATGCTGGTACTGCCGGAGCGTGGTGGACTGGCGCTGGTCAGGCGCATGCTCGGTCTGCGCGGCGACGCGGGTGCGCTGAGCGAACTCGAACAGGACGCGCTGGCCGAGATCGGCAGCATAGTCATCAATGCGTGTACAGGTGCGCTGGCCGGTTCGTTCGGCTGGGATGTCGAGGCGTCGGTGCCGAACGTCACCGTATCGTCGCGCGATCGTCCGTTCTGCGACGGCGAATCCCTCAGCAGCGCGCTGGTGACGCATTTGCGCATGCACCTGTCGGGGCTGCGTGTCGAGGGGCTCGTGTTGCTCGAACTGTCCGGCATCGACGGCCCCACCCTGCCCGGACAGCGACGTCTGCACGCCTGAGCAAAAACAGCTGCTTTCCTTGCTCCGCAAGCCTTTGCGCGCCGTTATCATGGCGTCCGCGCGGCATTCCGCCGTGTCATCCGGAATGACTAGTCGGGGCGTGCATGCTGATCTGGTTCGTAGTGCTCTATCTGATGGTGTCGGTCGGCATCGGCCTGTTTGCCGCGACCCGCGTTCATAGCGCCAAGGATTTTGCGGTGGCCGGTCGCAGCCTGCCACTGCCGGTGGTCACAGCCACGGTGTTCGCGACCTGGTTCGGCGCCGAGGCGGTGTTCGGCGTGTCGGCGCAATTCGTCACCGAAGGCCTGGGCGGCGTGGTGGCCGACCCCTTCGGTTCGTCGCTGTGCCTGGTCTTTGCCGGCTTCTTCTTCGCCTCCAAGCTGTACAAGCTCAACATCCTGACGGTCGGCGACTACTACCGGCTGCGCTACAACCGTACGGTCGAGGTGATCACCTCGCTGTGCATCGTCGTGTCCTACCTCGGCTGGGTGGCGGCACAGATCAAGGCGATGGGTCTGATCTTCTTCATGGTGACGGACGGTGCCGTAAGCCAGCATGCCGGCATGGTGCTGGGTGCGCTCATCGTGCTGACCTACACCACCTTCGGCGGCATGTTCTCGGTGGCGGTACTCGACTTCGTGCAGATGGCGGTATCGATGGGCGGCCTGCTGTACATCGCGTACGTGATCAGCGGCCTGACCGGCGGTGTTGCGCCGGTGATCGAGCATGCTTCGGCGGCCGGCAAGCTGGATTTCTTTCCGCCGGCGGATCCCTGGCTGTGGCTGACCTTCATCGGTACCGGAATGACCATGATGCTCGGTTCGATCCCGCAGCAGGACGTGTTCCAGCGCATCACGTCGGCCAGGAGCGCGCGCGTGGCGATCGGTGGCTCGGTGCTCGGCGCCTCCATCTATTTCGGCTTCTGCTTCGTGCCGATGTTCATCGCCTACTCGGCCACGCTGATCGATCCGGCGGCCTTCGGCAAGCTGATCGCGGAAGACTCGCAGCGCGTGCTGCCGACGCTGGTGATGCAGCACACGCCGCTGATCGCGCAGATCTTCTTTTTCGGTGCCGTGCTGTCCGCCATCATGAGCTGCTCGTCGGCCACCCTGCTGGCGCCGTCGGTCACGTTTGCGGAAAACATCGTCAAGGGCTTCTATCCGCACATGAGCGACCGCACGCTGCTGCGCGTAATGCGCGGTGCCATCGTCGGCTTCGCTTCCA
>DATCUL010000323.1:0-16145 GCA_036567405.1 Methyloversatilis sp.
AGCGAGTGGATGAACGCAGCATGCGGCTGCCGGACGGCCGGCGTCTGGCCTGGGCCGAATACGGTGATCCGTTCGGCTATCCGGTCATCCTCTGTCACGGTGTGCCCGGTTCGCGCCGGCAGGTGCCGCCCTTCGATGCGCTGACCAGCGAGCGCCATGCCCGCCTCATCGTGCCTGACCGTGCCGGCTATGGTGTGTCCGACATGTGCCGTGGCTGGGGGCTGGCGCAGTGGCGCTGCGATGCCGTCGCTCTCGTCAATCACCTGAAACTCGGGGACTTTGCGGTTGGCGGCGTGTCCGGTGGTGCGCCATTCGCCTGCGCGCTGGTGGCCGAATTCGGTGACCGGGTATCGCGGCTCGTGCTGGTCAGCGGTGTGTCGCCCGGTTACGGCACTCAGATCGGGCAGCAGCGGCTGCATCGTCTGGAGTCCGCGCTGGTGCGCATGTCGGTCAGCGCCCCGCGCCTTGCCCGGTTGCTGATGGAACCGCTGGCGGCCGTCCTGTCGCTGTGGCCGCAGCTGTACGTTGCAGCCATACGTTCGCTGGTCGGCAACGCCGACCGCGAGGAGCTGTCGCGAACGGAAGTGAGCGACATGTTCTTCGACGATCTGCCGCGTGCCGTGCTGCAGGGTACTGCCGCCATCGTGCGCGACCTGGCGATCGCCGCTTCCGACTGGCAACTGACGCTGCAGCACTACCCCGGTTCGGTGGAAATCGTGCAGGGATGCGATGACCATATCGTGCCGGCCGACTGCGCGAGCCGGCTGGCCTTCCTTTTCCCGCAGGCCAGCGTCAGGCTGCTCGCCGGCGAAGGCCATTTCTTCGTGTTCAGCCGCTGGAGCGAAATCCTGGCTGCATTGCTGGCACGTCGCTGGCCTCACGAACAGTGAGTACGCGGAACGGCTAGTCCGATCAGACCACGAAAGAGCGTTGGCACTGTAAATGCGCCGTCATTGCGAGGTCGTATCGTGGGGTCACCTCAGCCATTCCCCCAACGGAGAACCTCATGTTCCGCTCTACGCTCATCGCCGCCGCGCTGCTGGTCACCGGCTCGGCACACGCCCTGAATACGGGTGATCTGGCCTTCACGTCTTTCAATGCGGACGAGGACGGCTGGTCCATGGTCACCTTCGTCAATATCGCGGCCAATACCACGATCTATTTCACCGACAACGAGTGGAACGGTTCGGCCATCGGCGCAGGCGGCGCCTTCAATACCGGCGAGAGCTACCACCAGTGGAACAGCGGCGCCTCGGCCATCGCAGCCGGCACGGTCATCCGTTTCAGCGCGATCGATGTCGCCGGGTTGTCTGCCTCGGTGGGCTCGCTCAGCCGTGCGACCGTGAGCGGTTCCACGAACTACGGCATCAGCGCGACGGCCGATACGGTCTATGCATATCAGGGAAGCAGCGCTTCTTCCGCGACCACTTTCCTGACTGCGATCTCGACCGGCAGTTTTTCCACCGCTGAAGGATCGCTGGTGAATACCGGTCTTGTCGCCGGCGTGAATGCAGTCCAACTGAAGGCTGCCAGCGATTATGCGGAATACGCCGGTGTGCGCTCGGGCCAGACGACGTTTGCAGCCTACAAGACCCTGGTCGCGAACGCGGCGAACTGGAACGATCTGGGTGATGGCAGCTTTGCAGGCAAGGTTCCGGACGTCACGGCATTTGCCGTGACTGCCGTACCCGAGCCCTCGTCCGAAGCGATGCTGCTGGCCGGCCTCGGCATGCTGGGTCTGATCGCACGTCGTCGCATGCGCTGACACGCACCGGCTGACTGTCGAAAACATGGCCCGCATGTCGGGCCGTGTTTCGCAGTGCCGGTAGCACGGAGGCTACCTGCCGGCCTTGTAGCCTGCCGACAGCGATTTGATGTAGGCGACGATCTTCCAGATCATGTCGTCCGGAATCGAACCGCTCCACGACGGCATGACATTGGGCCCATTGACGCGGCCATTGGCGATGGTGTCGTGGATCACCTGCGGATCCCACGCTTCGCGCGTTTCGAACGAGCGCGTCTTGCCCGCTTCGCCGCGCGTGCCGTGACAGTAGGCACAGGCCTGCACGAAACGGGTCTTGCCCGCCTGTATCCATTCGGGATTCTTCAGATCGTCCTCGCCGGGGGCCGCTGCCGTGCTGCCTTCGATGGCGGCGGGCGGTTTGCCCGGGTTTTCCTCTGCCGGTGCAGCCGTGCTGGCAAGGCTGAAGGCGAGCGCCAGCGCCGCATTCAGCCAGACGACGCGGAACGTGGTGCCGGAATTGATGTGGCTGCTGCGTTCGGAAAATCGACGGGTCATTGTTTTTCTCGTCAATGAAATGGAAGAGGGAGGGCGTAGCCCTCCCTCGCGGACCTCGAACCGGCTTATTCGAGCGTGAAGGCGATCAGCGCCGCTCCGCCGCGCTGCTGCTTGAAGGCCGGGAACAATCCGCCGGCGAAGGCCGGGAACAGCGACCCGAAGCCGGACGGCACCAGGATGTACTGCTTGCCGCCGGCCTTGTAGCTGATCAGGCCGGCACGGATGCCGGAACCGACGTTGAACGTCCACAGTTCCTTGCCCGACTTCGCGTCATAGGCGTGCACCAGGCCTTCGCTGTCGCCGTTGAACACCAGGTTGCCGCCGGTCGCCAGCACGGAACCGAGGCCCGGCAACGCGTAGTCGATCGACCATGCGGTCTTGCCGGTCAGCGGATCGATGGCTTCGAAGCGGCTCGATGCCTTGCCGCCCGGCGGCGCGACGAAGGCCAGTTCGGCGAAGTCGAAGTAGGGCGCCGAGAACGGCACGGCCTTCGGATCCTGCTTGCCGACCTTCACCGCGTTGCAGAACTCGTGCGCGTTCGTGTACCACAGCCCGGTCTTCGGGCTGTAGGCGCCATGGTTCCAGCTGCGCGCACCGAGCACGCTCGGGCAGAAGGTCTTGTTTTCGGCCTCGTTCGGCTCGTTGCGACCGACCAGCGCGCCGGTCTTCGGATCGACCGACTTGACCCAGGTGACGTTCTTTGCGAACGGCCAGACGTTTTCTACCTTGCCGGTCTTGCGGTCGAGCACGGTGACGAAGCCGCCCTTGTTCAGGTGCGTCATCAGCTGCTTGCCGCCCTTGTCTATCATCACCGTCTCATAGGCCGAGTCGTAGTCCCACACGTCGTGCGGCACTTCCTGATGGTGCCAGCGCAGCTTGCCGGTCTTCGGTTCGATCGCGAGCAGGGTCGCGGTGTAGAGGTTGTCGCCCTCGCGCACTGCGCCGTTGAAGTCGGGCGCGGCGTTCGAGGTGCCGATGTAGTACAGGTCGTTTTCCGGGTCGTACTGACCGCTCATCCAGGCGCCGCCGCCGCCGTGTTCGATGGCTTCCTTCGACCAGCTTGCCGGGTCGTCCCTGAGCGTTTCGAATTCCCAGATCTTCTCGCCGGTGGCCGCGTTGACGCCGTAGATGTGGCCGCGCTGGGCCAGGTCGCCGCCGGTCGGGCCGATGATGACCACGTCGCCGGCAACGGTCGGCGGTGATGTGAAGTTGCTGCCGGAGGTCTTGGCGGTGTCGACCAGCTTGGTGTCCCAGGCCTTGGCGCCGGTCTTCTGGTCCAGCGCGATCAGGCGTCCGTCCAGCGTGCCGAAGTACACCTTGCCGTGAGCCACCGCGACGCCACGGTTGTACGAGGCGAACAGCAGCTTGGCGGTGACCGGATCCAGCTCGGTGAAGTAGCTCCACAGCTCCTTGCCGGTCTTGCCGTCGACTGCGAACACGCGGTTGTTGGCGGCGATGTAGTAGAGCACGCCGTCGATGGCCAGTGGCGTGGCCTGGAGACCCTGCGCGATGTCGCCCGGCTGGTGGATCCACGCGATCTTGAGCTTGCGGACATTGCCCGCGTTGATCTGGTCGAGCGGGCTGTAGCGCCAGCCGCGGTAGTCACGGTGGTATTCCGGCCAGTCGCCGGACTTCGCGGCCGGCCCGCCGGCCAGCGCGTCGCCTGCAGCGGCGAACGGCAGTATCGCGGCGGCCAGCGCTGCGATCAGGGTATGCCTGGTGGTTGCGTTGCTCGATGTCATTCAGGTCTCCTTTGTTGTTAGAGGTGCTACACCGACTGAACCCCGTTGCGGGGTACTTCGATACACGAATTCTCAGGACCGGGCACGACAATAGCATCAATGACCTGCGTGCCGGGAGAGTCACCAAACACGGGTGAAAACATCCTTCTTGCTGCGTGATTCCTTGCTGAGCCTGTACTTCGGGTGCGAAGCGGGCGGCGTGCGATGCCTGCCATGCTCCTTGTCTTGCGGTTGATCAGCGGATCTGCCGCACCGGCGCCCGTCCGGATGTTGCAGTCCGTGTCATCGACATGCCCGTGCGCCGACGTTCCATCGATCGATGGCGTGACGGCATATCGGACGGCGCAATGGTCGAGCACATGGAATGAGTGACTGCTGATGCGTCGCCTGCGGATGCGGGCGAAGGGAGGCACCGCACCAGACTGCCCGGATCATCGAGGAACGCCCTGCGAGACGTGGAGTAAAGACTCATGACGCCCTCGATGACTGAACAGCTGGATCGGTGATTGAAACGTGTTTACTGCAACCTTGTTACGCCGCTTGCCCGGGCGGAGAAGCACGCAGGCGTGCAAGGTTTTCCAGCACGGATTCCGGCTGCTGCGTTGCCGGGATTTCCGCAAAATAGAACTGTCCTGCTTCCAGCGCCGGCAGCGCCTCGCCACCCCAGAGGGCGGCACTGACGTCCCGGCCGGTTGATGCCGGTACCGGTACCCGGATCGTTGGCGAGATCACCGCGTCGAAGTCGGGCAGTGCCGGTGAAGCCTGCACCGCATCGCCCTGCGGACGCAGGGCGATGGACCAGCGGTAATGCCGGGTGACGTTGATCAGCGGGCGATAACGCTCGATGTCGGTTTCACCCATGCTGGCATCGTCCGGATGCTCCTCCAGCAGGATGCCGCCGACCGGGTGGGCAGACACCGAACGGATCAGGTCCGCCATGTACATGGCGGCATCCTCGATGCCGTCTGGGTCCAGCTCGATGTCGGTGCGGCCGGCCAGTTCGTTGGCGTGATACAGCCAGTGCTTGGGCGAGGGCATCGCCAGCACCAGAGGTGTCTGCCCGCGAAGATTGGCCAGCACTGCCTCGACGATCTCGGCCAGCAGCAGGCGCGGCTCATCCTGTTCCAGCAGCTTGCGCAGCGGGAAGGACAGCCGCTTCTTCGAACCCATCTCGGCGCACACCTCGGGGTGACGCGCCAGCCATGAATCGAAGAGCTCGCCGACTTCCACCACGGCCACGTCGGGCCGCAGCAGGCCCTGGGCCTGCGAGAAGTACGCCAGAAACTGCGCACCGCTCACCCAGGGGTCGCCGCCTTCACCCAGCAGAAGTCGCCGGGTGTAGGCGGACGACTTCAGCCAAACCTTCAGACCGTTGCCGCCCCAGTAGCCGGGCAGAACATCGGCGAGACTCTGACTCATTGCTTTTCACCTCCCATGGCACCCAGTGCAGCCAGACGGGCCTCCAGTTCGGCGATCCGTACGTCCTTCGGGTGAATCATGTAGTTCGGACGCGGCGTGTTGGCGTCGCGGAACTTGTCGGCGCTGCCCATGTACAGCTTGGTCACGTCGTCGCCCCAGCAGCCGAAGTACTGCAGATGCGACGGCGGCGTCGGCTTGTTCCAGGTCTTGATGAACTCGGCGTACGGCACGCTGCGTGCGATCCGTGCCTTGCGTTCCTCGTCGCGGGCGGCAGCCGTGGCTTCGTGGTTGATCGCCAGCGTGACCGGGTCGAACTTGACCTTGTACAGGCGCTCGGCGACACCCTGCGAGATCAGGCCTTCCTCGATGTCGCGGATGACACCGGCCGGGTCGCGCTCCAGCAGGTCGCCGTAGCCGGCACCCGCGCCCTGCGAAATCATGAACAGCTCGCCGCGCTTCGAAATCTCGAAGCCCATGCCCATGTGATGGGTGCTGTAGCTGGCGCCTTCGAAGGGCCGTTCGTTCATGATCTCTTCGATCGAGTGCTTGAACTTCGACGGGTCGTTCTGCAGCACGTCATACACATCCACGCCCTTGACCTTGGACAGCGGGTAGCAGCCGCAGGCGTAACCGCCGAACAGACCCTGGATCGGCGGAATCTTCGCACCCTGAGCGGTGGTCATGAAGCCCCACTGCTCGGAGTCCTTGGTCGCCACGATCATGGTGTAACCCTGGCCGCCGCGGTACTTGCCCGGGGCGATCGCGTCACGCGTCATCTTCTTCGACACGAGCTGCAGGAACGGCACGTCTTCCTCGTTGAGCTCCTGCTCGCCGATGTCCGCCATGGTGGCGAAGATCGGGGCGAGCGCGTGTTCGCCGTCCATGTCTGCACGGGCGCCGCCACCCATGCCGTTCAGGTCGGCACACAGGTTGCCCAGCGTTTCTCCGTGCTGGCTCACGCCACCCCAGATGAAGGTGTTGATCATGTTGAAGGTCGGCGCATGGACCTTGGTGTACTTCTCCGGGCAGCTGTAGAGGAACTTCGCCACGGCGTGCTGGCCGGCGGTGAAGCCGGTGAAGATGGACATCAGGGACTGCGAGTTCGGCGCGTCGTACGAGCAATTGACGATCGAATGCGGATCGGTGATCACCTCGATCGGCGCAAACGCGGCCTGGCCGCGCGGCAGGTCAGGCCACACATAGCACAGGAAGACCTGTGCCAGCATGCCCTTCAGACCGGCCACGATGGTGTTGGTGGCGCGATTGGTGAATTCCGGGCTGGAGCCGCGGAAATCGAAGATCAGCCGGTCGCCGGTCTTGGTCAGCTTGCAGTTGATCTTCACCACGCAGTTCTCGCGCAGCGTCGAGTCCTGGATGATGTAGGTGCGCACCGTCATGTCCGGCCACTCGCTGACGCGACGCTTCACTTCGGCACGGACGTTTTCCATCGTCGTGCGCAGCGTTGCGATCAGGGCGTCGGGGCCGTCGGTGTTCAGCGTTTCCTCGATGCGCTGCTTGATGCGCAGGCAGGCGAACAGCTTCACCTTCATGTCTTCGTACTGCAGCTTGGGCTCGCGTACCGAGTTCTGCAGGAAGGTCAGGATGTCGCGCTTGATCTGGTAGTTCTCGACCACCTTGAACGGGCACATCTTGAGACCTTCGTCGGACGGGCTTTCGGCCATCGACGGCATGCCGCCCGGCTCGATCGCGCCGTTTTCGCCTTCATGCACGGTCGAAGCGACCCAGCACACCAGCTTGCCCTTGTGGAAGATCGGCAGAATCATCGACTGGTCGGTGTTATGGACGTTGCCGTAACGCGAGTCGTTGTGGATGAAGCCGTCACCTTCGCGCACGCCCACGGTCGGCTCGTTCACCCAGTTCTTGATGATGAACTTGATCGGGTGGTGCACCAGTGCCGAGAAAATCAGCACGCCGCCGGCACTGGCGATCGCCAGGTCGCCCGATGCCGAATACACCCCGGTGATGATGTCGCCCCACTTGGCGCCCGGTGCCGCACCCATCTGCTCGACCATTTCGTAGCCTTCGTCGCAGCCCGCCTGGATGCGGTCGCGGATCTTGGCCACGGTGTGCGCGTCGCTGATGCCCTTCATCGCGGCGTCTTCCTCGGCGCTGCGCGGCATCAGGTCGTGGTTCTGCATGATTTCCGGGTCAGGACCCAGGAACAGCGTGGTGTCGTTCAGAAACTTCTTGATCAGCGCCACATCTTCGGCGCTTGGCGTCTTGGACGCCACCTGCGTAGTCTTTTCGCTCATTTTCAATCCTGTCATCTATATGGGTGGAATCGGGATGCCCGCGCGCTCAGTCGCGCAGGAACCAGGACGCCCCCTGTTTAGCGGCGACGAAGGTCCAGCCCGGGTCCACCAGGAAAGTCGTGACTTCCGAGGCGATGATGGCCGGACCGGCGATGTGCATGCCCGGCTCGATCACATCGCGGCTCCACACCGGCGTGTCGAAAGCACCTTCGTGACCGACGAAGTAGCACTTGCGGCGGCTGGCGGGTGCCGGCGGTGCCGTGCGCTGCTCGGCCGGAACCGGCTTGATGTTCTCGAACTTCACCGTTTCATGCTTGACATAGGCCGCGACACGGATGGTGTTGATGCGGATGCCGGCCTCCGGTGCCTGCGAGCCTTCGCCGAAGCGCTTGCCGTAGTCGTTGGAGAACTGCGTGATGATGGCCATCACGTCGCTCACGCCATGAACTTCGTGTTTCGGGATCACGGCCGTGGTCTGAACCAGCTGGTTGCCGTAGCGCATGTCCAGTTCGAGGCTGTGGCAGACCTCGTCGCGCGGAATGCCCTGACGCTGCAGATCCTGCGTGCCCAGTTCCTTGAGCTCGGCGACGATCGAATTGAAGCGGGCGTAGTCGTCGAACAGGTGACGCGTGTTCGAGTCGTACAGCACCATGTACAGCGACTGTTCGTGGATGTGCAGCTGATGCATGTTGCCGGCGCCGACGGCCGAGAACACGGAGCTCAGCGGGGGAGCCAGGATCTTGTCGATGTTCAGGTTCTTCGCGATGCCGCAGCAGTGCAGCGGGCCGTTGCCACCGTAGGCCAGCATCGTGAATTCCTTCGGATCGTAGCCACGGGCACGCAGTTCGGTGAACAGGCCGTTGGCCATGTTGTCGTCCACCTTTTCGCGGATCAGCAGTGCCGCTTCGATCACGTCGCAGTCCAGGTCGTCGCACAGTGCGTCCTCGATGGCTGCCTTGGCGCGACGCGGGTTCAGCGGAATGGAACCGCCGGCGTAGTTGGCCGGGTCGAGGTAGCCGAGCAGCAAGTCGGCGTCGGTCACGGTCGGGTTCATGCCGCCGCGGTCGTAGCACGCCGGGCCGGGGTCTGAGCCGGCCGATTCCGGTCCGCACTTGACCGTGTTGTACATGCGGTCATAGCTGGCGATCGAGCCGCCACCGGCACCCAGGGTCACCAGGTGCACCATCGGAACGGATACCAGCCAGCGGTCGATAACCGGGTTGAAGTCGTAATGCTTGATGCCGCCCTCGACAACGATACCGATGTCGTAGCTGGTACCGCCCATGTCGGTGGCGACCACGTTGCCCAGGTCGCACTGCATGGCCAGGTGTTCCGAGGCAGCGATGCCCGACACCGGACCGGAGTGGATGGTCTGCAGCGCGTCGGTCGAGTTCAGCTGAGCCATGCCGCCGGAGTTGTGGATCACCAGCATCGGCTTTTCATACTTGTGCGCGCGCAGGTTCTGCTCCAGCGCCGACAGTGCGTGGTACATGGTCGAGTGCAGGTAGCCATCGACGACGGCCGACGTTGCACGCACGTACTCGCCCTTGCGACCGGCCACCTGGTGCGACAGGATGATCGGGATGGCGCCGAGCAGGTGCGACGGGTATTCCTCGAGCAGGATTTCCTCGATGCGCTGTTCGTGCTCCGGATTCACCACAGCGTTCACCAGCGCGACGACGATGATTTCCGCGCCACGGTCCACCAGTTCGCGGATCTGGATGCGCACGTCGTCCTCATCCAGTTCCATGACCAGCTTGCCTTCGAAGTCGAGGCGTTCGCGCACGCCGCGGATCATGTGCGCAAGCACCAGCGGCTCGGGGCGCTGGGCGTTCGGCAAGTCCTGCTGGCCGAGATTGTCCAGACCTTCGCCGTAGCCGCGGGCGCGGCTCAGCGGCACGGTCGCCTCGAAACCGGCGGTGACCAGCATGCCGATCTTCGGGCCCTTGTGTTCGATCAGGGCGTTGGTGCCCAGCGTGGTCGCATAGCGGACCGAGTCCACCTGGGACAGGATTTCTTCCAGCTCCAGACCCAGGACGTGATAGGCCTTGCTCAGCGCTTCGTTGAAGCCCAGTGCAAGGTTATGGTGGGTGGTCAGGGCCTTCGCCTCGATGTACTTGCCGTCCCACACCACGAAACAATCGGTGAATGTGCCACCGATATCAACTGATACGCGCCTCATGCTATCTCCTCAATTCGTTCGTACTGGCGTACCGGACCACTGCGGGCCCGCACGCCGGCAATACATCCGGACTCAGTGGCCGTGACCCTTGTCGGCTGCCACTGCGGGTCCGACGACCGGCGTCTTCTGCTCGCCGCGCTTTGCCCACTGGGCCTTCAGCGCCGGCAGATCCGGTTCCATGTCGTGCAGCGGCGGGTGACCCGGGATGGCGTACTCGGTCTCGACCTGGGTGCCGCAGGACGGGCAGCAGAATTCGAGGATGCGCACCCATTCCGGATCGGGGCTGAACGTGAAGCGGTACTTTTCCGGATCAAGGATCGGCGGATGGATTTCGCGCGGGTCGCGGTTGTGAACCAGCAGACCTTCCTTGTAGCTCTTCTTGGCCGAGCCGATCACGTGGTCGCACACGCGGCACTCCCAGTTCTCGGTCTCCAGGTCGATGCGCAGATATTCGGTCATCAGTACTTTCATTTGTTTCAGCCCTTCCTGTTCAGCATGATGTCGCCTGCGTCGCTGATGACGAAACTCCAGCCATCCAGCACGCGGCAGGTAAAGTAGTCTTCTTCCAGAATCGCCGGTCCGGCGGCCTGGTCGCCGGCCTTGAGCTGGTTCAGCTTGTAGACCGGCACGTCGATGCGACCCTTGTCGCGGATGAGCACGTTGCGGGTGCCATCGGCCTTGGCTGCCGCACCTGCGGTGAAGTGGGCGGTCGAGGCGCCATCCTTGCGCAGCGTCTTGACGGCGCGCAGCTGCAGCTCGACGGCAGCAGCCTTGGCCAGCGCGGCCGGGAAGGCCGGCTTGCCGGAGATGGCGTGCGTGACTTCGCTGCCATCGCTGTTCTCGCCCACGAGCCATGCTTCGACTTCGTATTCACCGGCGCCGAAGCCCTCGGCGAACATGTCGCGCGAGGCCTTGACCTTCAGCGCTTCCAAAGCATCGGCCAGTGCCGCATCGCTGCGGTCGGTCAGCGTGACGGCGTAGCGCTGCGAAATGTCGCAGGCGCCGATGCCGAAGGCGCTGAACACGGCGGCCAGCTTGGGCACGGCAACCTTGTTGATGCCGGCCTTTTCGGCGACACCGCAGGCGTTCAGCGGACCGGCGCCACCGAAGGCCAGCATCACCGTGTCCTTGGAGATCTTGGTGAAGCGGTGCAGTTCGACCGCGATCTTGTCTTCGTAGGCGTGCTCCATCTGCAGCAGCGCGTCGTCGAGACCCAGGCCCAGCGGCTGCGCGACGTTGGTCATCACGGCGGTTGCCGCACGATCCAGGTCCAGCGCCATGCCGCCGCCGAAGTAGGACTTCGGATCGAACAGACCGTTGAGCAGGCTGGCGTCGGTGATGGTGGCTTCCTTGCCGCCGCGACCGAAGGCTGCCGGGCCGGGGACTGCGCCCACGCTTTCCGGGCCGATGACGACGCGGCCATTGACCACCTTGATGATCGAGCTGCCGCCGGCACCCGCGCTCATGATTTCGCACAGCGGGAATGACACGCTGATGCCTTCGACGTGACCGCGCTGGATTTCGGCAACCTTGCCGTCCAGGCACTGGCCGATGTCGGTGGTCGTGCCGCCGACGTCGATGCCGACCACGTCGGACATGCCGTACAGCTTGGCGAAGGACTTCATGCCTTCCATGCCGCCGCGCGGGCCAGAGCTGTAGGTCTTGATCGCGACGGTCTTGGCCACGCGCGAGGCGTCGCCGTCGTTGCGGAAGATCAGCAGCGGGTTCTTGGTGCGATAGTCGCGCAGGCGCTTTTCGGCGTTGAACAGGAACGCTTCCATCGCCGGATGCAGGAAGGAATTGATCAGCGAGGTCCAGGTGCGACGGACTTCGTCACGGTCGGTCGACAGGTCGCTGCCGTACAGGATGGGCACTGCGCCGAGCAGGTGGCGCGGATACTTGCGCAGCGCAACCTTCTTGAAGCAGTTTTCTGCCGTCATGAAGTCGGTGCCGCTGAAGCTCACCACCAGGCGGCTGGCGCCGGCTGCGGTCAGCTTGTTGATTGCCTTGACCACCTCGATCTCGGCATTCGGGCCGGTGACGTCGGCGCTGTCGAGGAACACCACGCGGTCGCCGACCAGTGCTTCGTACACTTCCGGATCATGTTCGGCCAGGCGGACCGGCAGGTCGCGCGACTTGGCATCGATGATCAGGCCCAGACGGGGGCCCTTGCGTTCGCAGATGGCATTGGTGCCCTGCGTCGTCGAATAGCGGATCAGGTCGACTTCTTCGAGCAGACGCTTCACGTCCGCCGCGCCGTAAATGACTTCCGATGCCTTCTGCAGGCCGTCGAAGAAGCACTTGCTCAGGTCGTACGGTGTCGTGAGCACCTTGGTCTTTTTGACGGCACCGTCCGTCATGATGCAGATATCGGTGAGCGTGCCACCGTTATCGATGTTGATTTGCACTGCCATTACCCATTACCTCCCGCCATCCATTCGTGGATCAAGACTGCTTCTAAGAAGATCAGAAACCGATGCGGACACCGCGCGCCGCCATGTGCGCCTTGCGGCTCACGATCAAAGGGGCGTCCGATGTCCTGCCGGATTTCCTGGGTAGCGCTAAGGCAAGCCGTGTGCCACAACAAAAAAACTCGTAAGGCACTGATTGATAGTGGTTTTACTATTTTCCGGCAATGCGGATTTTCAGGACGGTTGTTCGCTAACCGGACGATCGTTCGATTTGTTTATGATGTTGCGTTGCAGCATTGACGGCCGTGCGAAGGCGTGGCTTTCCGGTTGCCGGAGGTGTCGGATCCGTCACCTTGCGTGACGGAAACAAGTCGGGGCGGGAAGGGTGCCTCGAAGGGCGTTGGAGTGACGGCGCGCGACCGATCTCGCGACGGGAGACAACGCCACCGGCCAGGCGCCGGTGGCATGGTGCTCGATTAGCCGCCTTTGCCTGCAGCGCCGGGTGTGGCGGAGAAGCGGCGTGCCTGGACGACCCAGCCATCGATCTCCATGCCGCCGGCCGCGGCGACTGGCATGCGCTGCGACAGCCAGCAGCGGGTCGGCAGGAAGGGGCTGGCCGCGACCGCCCGCGCAGCGGCCGCATTCGGCGGCAGATGGGCGAGCATGGTGCGGATGATGTCCTCTTCCTCGGCACCGAGGTCGCGCGTGATGAATACCAGACGGCCGTGACGGTCGTCGAACGGACCGCCCGCCGGCCAGGCGGGCAGGCGCAGCGCCGGGTAGGCAACGTTCTGGACGCACTGGATCACCTGCGGCAGGTCGTCGCCAGCAATGCTCATCAGGCCTTTCACGCGCAGCAGCCGCGGGCCGTAGCTTTCGAGGATGCGGCCCATGGCGACGGCGAAGCCATACCAGGCGACCGGCGCTTCGAAGTGCACGACGAAGCTCGATACCGAATCGTCGTGCCGGCGCGTCTGCGGGCGCGGGGCCGGCTTGTTGTTCCAGCGCATCGGTGCGGCGGCCTCGGCTTCGCGGGCGCGTTCCTCGAGTATCCGCTCCTCGCCCAGCCAGGCTGCGACATCGGGCAGCTTGCCAGCGGTCGAGTAGATGCCGCTGCCGAACAGCTGGCCCGGACAGACCTGGCCGTTTCGCACTTCCAGCCGCGGTGCGCCCGGATTGAGCGTGTCCAGCCGGGCATCCAGCTCGGCACGTGCGGCCGGATCGGCCAGGTCGCACTTGGTGATCAGCAGGCGGTCCGCCATCGCAACCTGGCGTACCGCTTCCTGGTGGCGGTCGAGCTGCGACGCGCCATGCGTCGCGTCCACCGCGGTGAGCACGCTGTCGCAGACGTAGCGCGCCGACACGAAGCGTTCCTCCATCAGCGTGTAGATGACCGGCACCGGATCGGCCAGTCCTGTGGTTTCGATGACTACCCGGGTGATCGGCGGGATTTCCCGCTTCGAAGCCCGCAGGTGCAGCTGCTTCAGTGCCGCGATCAGATCGCCCTGCACGCTGCAGCACAGGCAGCCCGAATCGAGCAGCACCATGGTGTCGTCGAGCTTCTCCACCAGATGATGGTCGATGCCGACTTCACCGAATTCGTTGATCAGCACGGCGGTACCCGCCATGTCCGGATGCTTCATCAGCTGGTTCAGCAGCGTGGTCTTGCCGGCACCGAGGAAGCCGGTCAGCAGGCTGACCGGAATGCGGTCCACCGGAGTGCTTCCGGTGCGAGCGTGCGAAGGGATGTAACGGTTCATGAATGTCTCCGATGGTTCCGGCGATGCCCGTCGCCGGAACGGGGTGCGCGCTGCCGACTGCGGCGCGGACTGTTGCGTGGGTTCGGCCGGCCGACCTGCGGGACGGCGGCGCTTGCCCGGGCGTGCCGCGTGGTGTCCAGGCTGCCCGCCGTGGGGCTCGATGGGCAGCGATGGCACCGGCACCGGAAGGTGCGGGGCGTGCTGCCGGCGAGTGCAATCGCGCATCAGTCTATAGCCTGCGCGTACGGAAAACGAGGGGCCATCAAGGTCGCATGCGCGGTTTTCCGTCTGCGCCGGATGCCCGCCGGCGCGGTGGGTGCCCGTACGAGGCCCGCGGCTGGCTGTTTTCCCGAGGGTGCCGGTAGACCGCACTCCGCGGGCATGGTACGGACTCGCGGACTTTGGTATAAAGGACGCTGCACAAATAGTGTCCGGCCTGGCGGATAGCTCCGGTCAAAGCTGTCGCGACACGGATTGAAAAGCTCTTTCCGTCTTGGTCTGGATGCCCGGTTTTGCGGCGTCGGACCGCACCGGACGAAAGACCGGGCAGCCCGGCAACCGAACAGGACTCATGCCTTGCTGTAGTGCCGATACGGCCTGGCAGCGGGCCGGATTGCCCGGAACGTGCAGATCCGGTGCTGTTTGAAGGGATCACCACACGAGATGGCCGCGCAGCGAACATTGCCGACGCGGTCCGACTGAAGGAATTTGGGGGGAGTATGGCTTCGGCAATTCCAGGCCAGTTGTTTTCCGTTCCGGAAAACGATCGCCACATCATGGCGTCATGGGAACGTTTCCTGAGCGGGGACGAGGGCGGATCCGACGCTCTGCGTCGCCTGATCGACGACTCCTGGCGCCGTTGCCACGGCGCCAGCGTCGACCCGGCGATCTACCAGGCGCCGCCGCCGATCAAGGAAAATTCGCTGCATTCGCTGCAGACCGAATGCAGCGAGCTGCTGACCGCGAGTACGCCCGTGATGGCCTCGGCCCGGGATTTCCTGGCCGAAACCGGGACGGTCATGGTGTTGACCGACCAGAGCGGCACCATCCTGAATCTCGAGGGCGACGTGTCGACGCGCGGCGCCGCCGAGGACGTGCATCTGCTGTCCGGCGCCAACTGGAGCGAACTGGCCTGCGGCACCAACGCGATCGGTACCGCGCTCGCGGTCGGGCATGCGGTGCAGATCCACTCGGCCGAGCACTACTGCGCCGGCATCAAGCGCTGGTCGTGTGCGGCGACCGTGGTGCGCGATCCGTACGACAAATCCATACTCGGTGTCATCGACGTGTCGGCGCTGACCGAGTCCTACAACCGCCTGAGTCTGGCGCTGGTCATGGCCACCGCCGGCCGGATCGAGAACCGGCTGGCCAAGCTGGAACTGGACATCCGCTACCGGCTGCTCGAGGGTTGCGTGGACCGGCTGTCCAGCGTGACCTCCGACGGCGTCATCGTGTTCGACCGGCGCGGCCGGGCGATCAAGTCCAATGGGCGGTCGTCGGCCGTGATGGCCGATCTCGGCATCGGTCCGAATGCTTTCGGGCCGGACGGTCTGGCTTCGCTGTCGCTGCGCTGGGAAAAGGGCAAGGAAACGCCCGACGAAATGCCCGACTGGATCCGCCGCGAGTGGCTGGAACCGGTGATCGAGAACGGCGAGCACATCGGCACCGTGCTGACGCTGCCAAGCCGGCGTGGCTCCCCGCTGGCCGGCAACCGGAGCAGCGTGTCCGTGGTGACCGGAGAACCCGCCGACAAGGGCGGGTTCGAGCGGGCGATCGGCAAGTCGCCGGCGCTGATGCAGGCGATCGGCCGCGCCAAGCAGTTGGCCAAATCCCGCGTGCCGGTGCTGCTGCTGGGCGAGACCGGCGTCGGCAAGGACGTGTTCGCGCGCTGCATCCACGAATCCGGCGCATCGAAGGACGCGCCCTTCGTGGCGCTCAACTGCGGCGGCTTTTCGCGCGAACTGCTGACCAGCGAACTGTTCGGCTACACCGAAGGCGCGTTCACCGGCGCCCGGCAGGGTGGGGCCATCGGCAAGATCGAGGCGGCCAACGGCGGCAC